>NZ_JAKKSJ010000009.1:0-171048 GCF_025653365.1 Shewanella sp. SW32
GTCGTCGCGGGAATTGTTGGGATAACGCACCAATGGAGCGTTTCTTTAGAAGTTTGAAATCTGAGTGGATACCCGCCAATGGTTATGGGAATTTTACAGAAGCAGATAAAGAGATCACAAATTACATCACTGGATATTACAGTGAGACCAGACCCCATCAATATAATGGTGGGTTAACGCCAAATGAGTCAGAACGTTTATATTGGAATGACTCTAAAATCGTGGCCAATTTTACTTGACCACTACAAACTCATGAAATAATATCTCTTCGTTATCCTATTGGGGATATAGTTGGAGGCTCTGATATACATTTTTGCCTACATCGGAGTGGCGGGAAAGCCATGTAGATGGTCTCCATATATACTACAACCCCTTTGCGGAAGTGCCGCTCGATAGAAAGTTGCTCAATACCATGCAAATAACCCAAAACAGCTACGATACAAAGGCTAACCACTCAATTCAAATCCATCATGATGGGTGTTTGGTTTCTAGGCAAGTTTACACAAACGACGGACAATAATTCGCCTAACACAGAATTATGAACAGCCTCTTAGACAATGAATTTCGCGCGCTGTTGGGTGCCCGTTAACAAACGAACTGGAAACTCGCGGCGTTTCCAGTCCCATTGAGGCGTGGTGGTTGTTGTGTTTGAGTTTGGGGGAATGCGTTGTCAGTCCCTTAGGCGAGAGTTAACCCATAGAAATTTTTATCCGAAATTCACCTGATACAGTCGACGTCCTGACACGCTTTTGTCCCAAAGCGTGCTGCGTAACGCTTTTAAATCTACAGATTACGCGAATGCACGAAAGGTGAGCCATGGTGATTTGTGAGACGACCGTCCGCCCCATGGACGGGGCGGTCGAGCATCCAAGGATGGACTGGCTGCGAGTCGACGAGCGAATGCCATGGCAAGCCTGTGCGAGTGGATACCCGTAAACGCTAAACTTCTAACAACTGAAATTACTGCTCCCCAAACACTACTTTTCAACACATTTCTGTCCCAAAGTATGTTGCGTATGTCTTTAAATCTACAGATTACGCGAATGCACGAAAGGTGATCCATGATGATTGGCGGACTTGAACAACATCCATGCTTAACTGCCAGTTCGCCCTCCATGGCTCTCGTTCATAAACTTAGAATCCCTAGGCTTCTATTCACCCTGTCGACGAGCAAATACGATGGCAAGCCAATATGAGTAGGTCAAACCAATAAGCGCTCCACGATTTAAAATGGCTGGCCTAATTTATTACCCATCATTTTATCTGTCATATTAATTAGTTTTTATTGGCAATATATATCTATTAAAGCTATATCATTTAGTTTTTCACTGAGTCGCTTGGGACACTAAAAAATGAATTCTGAAGTTTTGAAGTATGTGAACGAGCATCAGCTTTCGTCTGTAATGAATAAAACAAAGTGGTGCGAGCTTGAAAAGGCATTAAATGGATCTGAAGACTTTATTCCCTATGTGCGATACAAATTGATTTATGATGAAAACCCTAATGCAGGTTTTACTGCTGTGTGGTGGCACGAGTTACTTGAAATAGCAGAAACCATTGAGTGGTTAGAAGTTAATCCATTCAAAAGAGAATGGCTAGGCCGATTAGTGGCGGATCGAGTGACGGACTTTTCTGATGTTGTAAGCGCACAATTAGCCCAATATTCAATTCCTTATTCGATAGAAAATGGCATGTTTCGGATTTGGGGTTATCTGAGGAGGGATGAATCTCCAGAATTTATCTAACTGAAGAGTTATATCTCTGTAAGTCACTTATTTTAAAGCTAAAACTACTCAAAACTGAGACCTCAATACTGATTATTGAGATTGGGCATAGAGACAAAAGACAGTAAAAAAGTGCTTTATTTTTCAATAAAGCACTCATTTTAAGCGAGTCAAGCACTCGTTAACCTATTGATCATATTACCGATTAAAGTAGCGGTCAAAGTACTATGTAGAGTGGCCAGCCGAGAAGGCCGACGAGACCTTCCTTGTGTTCGAATCTTTCTAAGCGTTCGGGTGAAGCGTCGCTGAGTAATAGTTCGCGGTAGCTTTTCGCAAAGTGCAGGGTACGCAGTAGGGCGGGGACAAAGTTTTTACCGAGATCTTTACTGATGGTTTCAGCGAGTTCTGCGGGTAATTCTGCTAACGCTTTCTGGGTTTCCAATTCAATATGCTCACGGGTAAACCACTCCTCTTTTAAGGTGATTTTGCCGATACGCTTTTTCAAATCTTGTCTGACTTTGGCGCCATCAAACAACAATCGATACAGTACCGCTTCGGCTAATACACTCTCTAGATTGAGAAAATCTAGCGGATCATAGCTCGATTGCGCGTAAAACTGTGCCAATAGGGCCGCAATTGACTGTTGGCGTTGATGCTCAAGCAGGGCATCTTGATAGGCTTCATAGCCTAACCATTCTTCCGCATCGGGCGGGCTAGACACTTGTTCTAGCAAGAACTTGTCGACATCACCGTACAGTGACTTGCCGTTGATGAGTTTATGCTTGCTGACAGTGCTGAGCATGCTCCAGCCTTTTTGAAAGCATTTGACTACGCCATCTGCGGTGATCAACAGGCGTATCGCCTGCTGCGGGTTTTGGTTTGACAATTCCATCAAACCAAGACTCACCACACCAATGACATCGTGCGCCGCTTGTTCGAGCAGGTGCATTTTATACTTGTTGTAAAACTTATCGGCCAGTTTGAGGCTCATCAAAATGGCTTTGGATTTGATTTGTGACAGCTGTTCACCGCTCAGCGTTTCGTCTGCTTGGCCTTGGACCAATACCTTGCTCAGGTAGGGTCCTTGATCTACATCACGCAGTACCAGTTGCATCAAATAATTCCTTAATCCAAAAAGCTAAACATATCATCGACTTCAGCGTATTCATCCGTCACTTGGTTTTTCTCTTTGGCTTGAATAACCAGCTCGTTGACAAACTTGCTGATGATCATTTCCCAACCTGAGCTTTCGTTTCGCAGCAGACTCTTAATGGCTTTTTCAACATCGGGCGCGAGCTCGTGGATCAAGGCCATTAGGCTGCGTGGGTCGTCTATGCTGAGGCTGTGTGCATCTTCACTAGCGACGCGGCTGTCATAGCCGATGGTTTCAGTGTCTTCTTCGTCATCGTAGAGATCTGTGTAGCCGTCTTCATCTTCATGTTTTTCGCCTAACATCATTTCGATGAAAGGGATCGACAGGTAGAAGAGGCCCGCTGGATCTTCGGCGATACATTCTAAAATCGCAGTTTGCTTTTCTTCGCTATCTTGGATGCGAATTAAATAGGTTAAAAAATCAAAGGTATGCTGAATAAGTTCTTCGGCATTGTTTTTGATTTTTTCTTCCCAGTACAAAGGTTGCTGACAGACGATGTCGCGAATTTGTTCTGGGGTCATGAGTTCAGACATGATCGAAGGACAAGAGATATCATGATGACTGTTGATTTGGGTCAGCGTGACGATATCCATGTGTTCGATAACTTCGACTAATTGCTCATCGCTCATGGTATTTGCAATGATTTCAAAGCGTTTGCTCGCTTGTTTTGGCTCTACGTCCGCCAACTCTTTAATTTCGGCGACGGTAATCTCAATGAGACTAGTGTTCATTAGCGGTCCTCATCATCGTAGTGATCGTAGTAGCCATCTTCCTCTTCGCCTTCATCATCCTCGTCGTTATCTGAGGTGCCAACATAATCGTTGTCATCATCTTCATCGTCGTGATGCTTCGCTGCTGGCGTTGCTTTACCTTGAGTTTCAAGTAAATACAGTACGGCGCAGCTTTCAATCAGTAAGGTTTCCGAGTAACCACGCACGGCTAACACTAAAGGTAAATCAGCATTGTTAAAGCCAATCGTGACTTTAAACTCATCCCACTCGGGTTGAGTAGCCGTGTTTATCCAATGTGCCCACTTGAGTTTGGCTTCGGCGGGAAATTTAATTCGACCGTAAAGCGCGACAGGCAGGTACTCAGGCACAGTATCGAGCATCTTAGGATCGGCTTCTAACACCTTTTTGATTTGGCTAGTAAATTGCTCTAGCGCTTTAGGTGTATCGGGATCGTCGTAGGACTCGATATTGTCGTAGGCATTATTTTTAAGCTCATTAATGCGTGAGATATTCAGTTTTTTGACCATTTGACACTACTCTAGAAAACGCTCAAGGATAAAATTGATCCCACAGCTCGCGCATGGCGCTCGCGGGATCGGTCACTATGACGTTATTGAAATCTTTGATAAACGCGTTACGTCGCTTAGGATCGGACAACACATCATAAGCATTTTTAACGCGTTCAAGTTGTACGGCGGCTTGCTGCTTTTCCTCTTCCGAGGCGCCTAACAACTTGTCGGGATGATATTTGTTTGACAGCCGTCGATAGGCTTTTTTAATGTCGTCTTCTTTGGCACTGGGTTTTATACCAAGCACACTAAAGTGGTTAATCATACTTGTACCTGCAGGCGATGGGGCTGATATCGCGAGATAAAAAGGGTTTGACTCTGATTATCTTTAAATTCGTGGAATTATGATTAGTCAGCCGTGGATGATAGCAGAAATCCCCACTCAGCGGCAAACGCGCGAGCAGGAATTTGTGCTTTAGTGAAGGGTTAAAAATCCTTTAAACTTTAATCTGTTGTGGCGCATGGATTAAGTCTACCGCTATGCTGTTGAAATCCCATTATCAAGCCAGATTCACTGCTAACTTAACCTTGTTTTTAGGCGAGATAATGGCCCTCGATTAAGGGCAATATTTTAGCGCCGAACAGTGCCGAATCCTCGCTAAACGCATTCACACAGAGCTAACCCACACTCGGCTCGGCCACGTTAGGCTGAGCTAACGCCGTAACCGCTAAGTCAGACTAGACACTAAACGTAGGTTCATTCCAAGGGTGAGCATTTGTTTTTGTTCTCGCTGTAAATCTTTCATAAACAAGCTGATTTTCCGCTTATGGCTTGGTAGTACTAGCATGAGTCCATCGGGGATCACTTTAATATGATCTAAGGTCAGCGTCTTAGCGATACGGCCAAGATTGAGCAAGACAGCAAGCCTAAGCAGGCAGAGTAGGCGATTGAGTGTGAGCTTATGGTTGGGATCGAGCTCAGCCAGCATTAATTCGTTAGGCTTTTTTCTGTGATTGGTGATAAGCCGCGCTAAATCCAGCTGTAATGCTTCGCTAAACCCAGGTAAGTCACTGTTACTGATAATGTAACCGCCGTGTTTGTGCAGGGATTTTGAATTAATGTGTAATCCGATCTCATGTAAAGTCGCGCTATAGGCGAGCAAGCGCGCATGGGGCCTTAATTGCCATTCGTCGGCGACTTGTTCAAACAAGGCCATGGCAGTGTCGCGTACCTTAGCCGCGTGGGCCATATCGATATGATAAAGCTGGGCAATACTGTCGACGGTGCGGTGGCGAATATCCTGATATTGACCAATCTTGGCCAGTTCATAGAGTACGCCTTCACGCAGTGCACCTGGGCTAAACTCAAGTTTTTGAATCGGTAAGCGCCTAAAAAAGCTGATCAAAATGGCAAGTCCGGCGGGCACTAAAGGAATGCGTTTATCATCGACGTTGGCAAATTGGATTTGGCTAATATGGCCACATTTGATCAACTTGATTTTGAGCTGTTTGAGTCGTGATAGCGTGATGGTTTCATCGCCGTGCTCTTCTTGAATTGCTTCGCAGATGGCTTTTACTGTGCCTGAGCTACCCAAGGTGAGTTCCCAGCCGCCCGCGAAATATTCCTTTGAGAGCGACGCGAACTGCTTATCGGCCGCACTTTGGGCATCGCGAAATGAGGCAGGGGTGATGAGCCCATCAATAAAGAAACGCTCATTAAAACTCACACAACCGCAGCGCAGGCTAGATAACTGAGTTGGGGTATTTTTCTGGCCGATCACCACTTCGGTAGAACCACCACCGATGTCGATGACTAAATTACTTTTCCCTAGCACTTGGCTTTGTGCAATACCGTTATAAATCAAACGCGCTTCTTCATGGCCCGAAATGACCTCCACCGGATAGGGCATGATGGCGAGCGCTGCCTCGATAAACTGATCGCGGTTTTTGGCGATTCTCAGAGTGTGGGTGGCGACTAATCGTACTTGCGCTTGGTCGAGATTGGAAAATCGTTGGTTAAAATCCCGTAGGCAATTGAGCCCACGTTCTATGGCGTCATTGTCGAGAATATTTTGCGCATTGAGCCCTGTGGCGAGCTGAACCTGTTGTTTTTCTTTATGTAAAATCTGTAAACTGCCATCTTGCTCGCGGGCAATGACCAGATGAAAACTGTTCGACCCCATATCGATGGCGACAAAGTGGCGCGATTTAGAGTTTGCGAGTACATTGCTGGGCGTAGCGTGTGACTGTGTGTGCGAATATGTGGTTACCAATCGGATTATCCTTAGGCAATCAAAGCGATATAAAGCCAGCGATTAGCTGGCTTTGGCCCGTAACTCAGGTGTTATGTCAGGCTGAGTTTTCACTTCTCGCTCAGCGTCACCCTCATGGGTGGACATACGTAAGGCATTAAATTCTTGCAGTTGGCGCTTCTCATAATTAATCAGATATTGATAAATGGCAATTTGAGAACGCACTTTTCGTTTGTTACCGCGATTCCGATAAGGATTACTTTGTTCCTTGTTGATGACACGTGCTTTAGTGTTGTCATTGAACTGTAAGGATAAAATATCCATTATCATCTGTTTTAGGCGCAGATCATAAATCGGCACACTCACTTCAACGCGATTATCTATGTTGCGGCTCATCCAGTCGGCGGAGCAGATAAAGAGTTTGTTCTCTCCACCCGCGTGGAACAGCATCACCCGTGAGTGTTCGAGGAATCGGTCGACGATACTATAGACTTCGATGTTGTCGCTGATCCCCGGAATTTGCGGGATAAGCGAACACATGCCGCGAATAAGTAACTTGATTTTGACCCCAGCGGCTGAAGCCTCATAGAGTTTTTGGACCAAGGATTCATCGAGTAAGTTATTTAATTTTAAGGTAATCGCCGCCTTCATATGGCTCTGGGCATTAACGATTTCATTATCAATTAAGTGACTCAGTTTTTGTCTGGCATCGTAGGGCGACACAATTAAATGCTGGAAGTTATCGCGACGATACGGATGTTCAATCAAGTCAAACACTTGCTCCACTTCACGGGCAATTTCTTGATTGGCGGTGAACAGTGACAAGTCGGTGTAAACCCGCGCCGTGCCTTCGTTAAAGTTGCCTGAGCCAACGTGACAATAGAGTTTGATTTCACCTTGTTCTTCGCGGCCAATCAAGCACAACTTGGAATGCACTTTTAAACTGGTGATACCGTGGTGAACTTTGACGCCCGCTTCGGCCAAGATGCGGGTCCATTCGATGTTGGATTGCTCATCGAATCTGGCCCGCAGTTCAATGACTGCGGTGACTTGTTTGCCGTTTTTCACTGCATCGATAAGCGATTGCATCACATGGGATTTTTTCGCGACTCGATATAAGTTAATTCGAATAAAGCGCACCGCCGGATCGTAGGCCGCTTGGCGCACCATTTCGGTAAAGTGGGAAAACTTATGGTACGGATAATTGAGCATGATATCGCCCATCCGAATCGCATCGAAACTGTTGGCACTGCGGCCGAAACCTGCACTATTGAGCGCCGGTAGTTTTTCGTTTTCTAGGTAGTCGCGGCTCGGGTTGGGGAAGGCGATAAAGTCTTTAAAGCTGTGGTAACGCCCGCCTGGGATCAAACATTCGGTCGAGCTGATGTTCAGGTTTTCTTTGAGCATCACCAACATGTGTTCAGGCATTTCTTTGTCGTACACTAAGCGCACAGGCTCTGCGGTAAGACGTTTTTTCAATCCCTTGGTCATTTTCTCAAGCTGGGTTTGTTCAAGCTCGTCAGTGATATCAAAATCGGCATCGCGGGTTAACTTCATCGAATACACTTCGATAGCATCGTACTCGAAGAAGGGACCAAAGAGTTCATCTACGCAGTGGCGAATAATGTTATCTAATAAAATCAGATATTTTTTCGCTTTACTCTTTTCGGCTGGGAGTTCGATAAACCGCGGTACATTTTTAGTCGGCACTTCGACTAAGGCGTATTGGCGGCGAGCTTTAGTGAACAAACACACACACAAATAGGTGGCGTCGTCGTTGATTTGCTTGATCAGATCGCGATTATTATTGACCATAAGCGGCGCGATATGGCGTTTGAAATGGTCTCTAAAATGCTTTTTCAGCCAGTCGCTGTGGAACTCGCTTAATTGTTTCTCATTGATTAACAAAATATTACGACGTACAAGTTCGCGCATTAAATCCGTGTATATGCCATCGAACCTTTCTTGCAATGCCATCACTTTCGATTGGATCTTGGCCATTAAATGGCGGCTATTACTGCGACCTTCCTGCAGGGATGACAGCAAAATGGAGCGTCTGACCGCAGCCACTCGCACCCTAAAAAACTCATCCATGTTATTGGAAAATATCCCTAAAAAGCGGACTCGCTCCACTAAGGGAACATTGTGATCGCAGGCTTCTTGCAATACCCGCTCATTAAAAGACAACCAAGAGAGTTCTTTATCAATCGAAAGTTTATCGGTATTCGGGAACACTGCACAGCTCCTTTAAGCAAGCGTCATGGCGCAATATACAATAGCATTCATCCGCCGTTGTGCAATCAGATTTACTGCCGACAAGTGAAGGAATTTCAATGATAAATATTGCGTACACGCCAAAATCAGTCTGGGATTTATCTGGGATAAAGATACGAGGGAAATATGTCAACTTGATGACGAGTGTGACAGAAATATGACCTTATGATGATCATCTTGGATTGGACTGAAACACTGCCCGTGCAACTGCGCTTTACGCAATGAGCCCGCTATACGCGATGCCAGTTTGCGAGTAAAGCCTGCAGTGTTAACTCCTTGGGCATTATCGCAAACTATGTTATCTTGCTCGGCTTTTTTATCGCGGGAGTAAAAGGTATGTTTGTTGGATTTGATTATGGTAGTGCTAACTGCGCCGTAGGGATCATGCAGGGCGATGATGTGCAGTTATTGGCGTTATCAGAGCAATCAGCTTATTTACCTTCGACCTTATATGCGATGGACAGGGAGCTGATCGCCGAGGCGGTTTATCGTGGTCTTCCCACTGAGTTAAAAGCCGATTACGCCAAAAAGCGCGCCGCACAATTGAGCCGTGCCCGTATGGTGCGCCATGAGTTAGATCTCGATGCTGACGTTCAGGCCGTGTTTGTCGGTGAGCAGGCGGTAAGCGCGTATTTAGAGATGCCGGAGGAGGGATTCTATGTCCGTTCGCCAAAATCCTTTTTAGGTGCGACAGGGCTTAGACCCGAACAAGTGGCCCTGTTTGAAGACATAGTTACCCTGATGATGCAGCACATTAAAGTGCGCGCCGAATCTGTATTAGTGGAAAAGCAGCTTGCTAAACAAGGCGCTGCGGCAACGATCACCCATGCGATTATTGGTCGCCCGGTGAACTTTCAAGGCATAGGCGGTGAAGAGAGTAACCGTCAGGCCGAATCCATTTTGACCTTAGCGGCAAAACGCGCGGGTTTCGTCGACGTTGATTTTCTGTTCGAGCCATTAGCGGCGGGGATGGATTATGAAGCGACCTTGACCGATAACAAAACCGTGCTGGTTGTCGACGTGGGCGGCGGTACAACGGACTGCTCTGTGGTAAAAATGGGACCCGCCCATAAACAAAAAGCGGATCGCAGTGAAGATTTCCTCGGTCACAGCGGCCAGCGAATCGGCGGTAACGATCTTGATATCGCCCTTGCAATGAATGCCTTTATGCCGCACTTTGGTTTAGGCTCTTTAATGACCAATGGCAAACCTATGCCCAGTAAAGCTTTTTGGAATGCGGTGGCGGTAAATGATATTAGCGCCCAGCGAGAATTCAGTACCTTAAGCAGCCGTAAACTGATTGATGAATTGGTGAAAGAAGCCGAGCAGCCTCAGTTACTCAACCGACTGTTAAAAGTGCAACAACAGCAGCTAAGCTATCAGTTGGTCCGTCAAGCCGAACGCGCCAAAATTGCCCTGTCGGATGCCGAGAATACAGATATCAATCTCGATTTTATCGAAGCGGCGCTGCACGCGGGTGTGAGCCGCAATTTGTTTGAGAATGCTATCGAGCCTTCACTGACAAAAGTAGAAGCCCTGATGCATCAAGCACTTGCGCAAGCGGCAAAAACCTTAGCGGCTGACGGCTTAGCTCAAGACTCTGTGAATCACGAGAATGTATCTGCCGACAATGCTGCAGAATGCAAACCCGATGTGATTTATGTGACAGGTGGCACGGCACGAAGCCCGGCGATTTACGCGAAAATCGCCGGTATTTATCCCGATATTCCAGTGGTGGTCGGCGATCACTTTGGTTCTGTGACTGCAGGGCTAACTCGCTGGGCACAAAAGCTATTTGCTAAGCATTAACGTATAAGCATTAACAAAAAATCACTAACATATAAGCACTAATGTAAAAGGATGTATGAATGAAAACTCTGTTGAAGTGTGCGTTTGCGGCCTCTGTAGGTTTATTGCTTGCGGGTTGTGGTGACGATGTGGGTAAGGTGAGCTTAGGGCTTTTTACCACTAAAGATGTGATTATTGATGCTAAAAACGATCCTAAAATACCTGGGGTGACTTGCCATATCAGTCGTATCGAAGCCAATTTAGATTTTGCTGATCCGTCCGATATGGGGATCAGTTGCCGTCAAACGGGGCCAATTACTGCGGCCGATCTGGCGAAGATAGACATGGGAAAACACGGCGAAGTGATTTTCACCGAATCCCTGAGTATTTTATTTAAGTCATTAAAAGTGCGTAGAATTTACGATGCGCAAAATCAGACTCTGTTGTATTTGTCCTATTCGACGAAAGAGACCAATGGTAGCCATAAACATGCGCTCTCAACAGTGCCGCTTTATGGCTCTGCGGCTTGGGTCGATCCTGCATTAAGTATTGGAGCGAAAGCGAATTAATCGCTGTAGAGTTTATGGTTTAGCGGTTTATTTGCGATAAGCATAATGATATTGCAATAAAAATTCGTATTTGTATCAGTATCGATAAGAGAAGGGGCAGAATATTTATTCCGCCCCTTTTATATATATTCTGCTAGCACTTAGCACATTAAATATCGTTACTTAGCTTTGGCCGCCAATACAGCGTTAAAACGTTCAAACCCAGCACTGAGATCGGCGATTAAATCAGCGGGATCTTCTAAACCAATATGTAAACGGATCAAAGGTTTGCTCGCATCCCATTGAGTTGCTGAGCGGATTTTTTCAATACCGAAAATGCCGAGGATTAAACTCTCGTAGCCGCCCCAAGAAAAGCCCATCTTAAAGTGACTCATATTTTCAACCAGTGCGGTGACCGCATCGCCATCGCCCTGTTTTAAGATAAAGGAGAACAAGCCGTTGGAGGCACTAAAGTCGCGTTTAAAGAATTCGTGCCCAGGGCATGTATCAAACGCGGGATGACGTAGATGATCGACTTCTGGCCGGGTTTTCAACCAGTTGGCCACTTGCAGGGCATTTTTTTCATGTTGCGCCATACGCACGCCTAAGGTACGTAGGCCGCGGGCAGCAAGGTACACATCGTCTGGCGATGTGGTTTGTCCCATCAAATAGCTGTGTTCACGTAATTGTGGCCAGTATTTTTCGTTGGCCGTGGCCGTGCCTATCATCACATCCGAGTGACCGACGATATATTTGGTCGCCGCTTGAATTGAGATATCTACACCCATTTCAAAGGGTTTGCTATTGATGGGCGAGGCCCAAGTGTTGTCCAGCATAGTGATCAACCCATGTTCGTGGGCGATGCGGCACAAGGTCGGTACATCTTGCACTTCCATGGTGATGGAGCCCGGAGACTCTAAAAACAGAACCTTAGTATTGGGGCGAATGAGGTCGCGAATGCCTGCGCCAATCAGCGGATCGTAATAGGTGGTTTCGATACCAAAACCGCCGAGAATATGGGTGCACAGATCCCGCGTTGGCTCATACACGCTATCAACCATTAACAGGTGATCGCCCGTTTTTAAAAATGACAGTAGCGCCGCACTGATCGCCGCAGCGCCAGAAGGATACAGCGCCGTACCGACGCCACCTTCTAGTTCGGCAATCGCGGCCTGAAAGGCAAAATGGGTTGGGGTGCCACGGCGGCCATAAAACATCTCGCCATTGGTTTTATTTTTCGCGGCGTGGCGCATTTCATCCATGGTTTCGAAGACAATAGTCGAAGCGCGAAAGACGGGCGGATTGATCACGCCTTTGGTCCATTTTTTGTCTCGACCTAAGCTGACGATTTGGGTGGCTTGATGATGTTTATCTGTCATTGGATCATTACCTTGGCATTTAGGTTGAACGAATAGGTTGAACAATTTGGGAGAATAATTGGCGTTTCTTATCGATTGTTATGGCGGTCATCTTAGCATCTGCACGCATAAATGACAGGAGGCGCGTGATGAGTTTGGCTCATGTTATTGGCCTCCTGTATTTTAGCTGTTGAGATTATGACGCAGGGCTTAAAAGCTGTAACACGCTTAACTTAAAGGCCGTATGTTCTTAATTTAAAGGTAAGGTGACAAGGATATCCACACCATTATGTTCGCTGCGATTACGGGCAAGGATTTGTCCTTGGTGGAACTCGGCGACCAATCGCGCGATATACAGACCTAAGCCTAGGTGGGGTTTATCTTGGGCTTGATTAATCCGCACCGACACCATGGAATCGAAAATCTGCTCCGACATATCAATGGGCAGTTCAGGCCCTAAGTTACTGATAAGCAGAGTTGCTTGTTTACCCACTTGGGTGAGCGTGACTTCGATAGCACTGTCTTTATGGCAAAACTCAATGGCGTTGGCGATAAGTTTGTCCATTAACTGGGCGATATATTCTGGCACACCTTGCATCATCAGTGGTTGCTCGGGCACTTTCACACTAAAGCCTTGTTCTGGATAGGTCATTTGATAACCTTGCATACAACCGCTGACCACTTGAGAGAGTGGGAACTTAGTGATATCGGCCTGCGTTAAACTCTGCTCTAAGCGTGTTGCCTCGCTCATGTTATTTAAAATCATGCTTAAGCGGCTGACACCTTCTTGGGCTCGGTCGACATATTTTTGCGTGTCTTTATCTAAGGTTTGCAGGTTTAAATGCTCAAGGGATGAACGCACCACAGCCACGGGCGTACGTAATTCATGGGACAGGCGCGATGACATGTTCTCCAGATAATGGGTATATTGGCCGAGACGGCCGACTATGCTCGAGAAGCTACGGGACAGATCGCCAATTTCATCCCTAGCCTTCGACGGTTTGAGGTGATTACGCACACGGCCTTGGCTATCGATGGCATTTTCGGCTTCATCGCGTAATTTACGAATGCGGTTAGAAATACTCGAGGCGAAGAAGAACAGCGCCAAGGTGCCCATACTCATTATGGTCAAAATCACGTTAAAGAGTTTTTCCAGCGCTCGGTTACGTAGAGTTCGAATTCCGTGGGTGGTTTCTTCGGCGACGACGGCACCCATCACATTGTTATCAATCCAAATGGGGCTCGCGGCGGCGAGTACCACAGCTTTGTTGTCTGGAGTTAACCGCCAAGTCGAACTTTGCTGACCCGCGAGGGCTTTTTGGATATGACTGCCGTCAAGCTCGGTGGAATCTTGTAAGGAATCAATAAAGTCTTTGGGCGGTTTAGTGAGAATTTTATAGTACAGCGGATGCAGATAATCACGCTTGAAGGTATCCCACAGCGCGGTACTCTTTTCATCTTCTAAGGTGCGGGTCCATACACTGTCATTAGCGCGAATGTCGCCGGATTTTGCCAGTACGCGACCGTGTTTATCGACTACCCAAATACGTGAGCTATAGTGGCTCATACCTTTGATAATACTTTCAATTTCCGGTGATGGTACCAGCACAGTGCCGAGATTGTCGACCGTATCTAAGGCCGAGGTGCCGACAACTGCAGCGACATCACGGTATTTGCTGTCGTTGACATCGGCAATGGCAAATCCGAGTTTGCTGCCGACCATGTCTAAGGGAATACGCAGTTCGACATTGTAGCCCACATCTGTCGTCGCCCATTGTCCTTGGATGCGCACCTCAGGTGTAACAGGCACCGTTTGCTTAGGATTAGCGGGTAATTCGAAGGCGCTGATCCAGCCGGGTTGAGTCGTGGCAACGATATAGCGTTTGAATTTATTGTCGGGCGCGAGTGTTGCAATCGAGAGATGATCGTTTCTATCGACACTTAGAGCATTTTTACCCCGCAGTACCACGGTTGGATCAATGACTTGAAAAAAAGCATACAGATAACCATCGTATTGGCCGACCATGTGGGTAAAGCTTAAGGTCAGGGGGGCGTTCGGATCGGCACGCATAATTTGGTGCGCCTCACCGTATTGGATAAATCTGTGCTGATATTCCTGCCATTCGTTGAGTTTGCCGTCGAGTAGAATCGCCCCCGCCAGTGGATAGGCGTATAGATCGCGGCTTTTTTCCACTTGCTTTAAAAAACTCGCTTGCCCATCGAACAATTTTGGCCGCTCGTGCAGCGCGGTGGCCAGTGCTTGAGTAGTGCCTTCTAAGGTGCGTTCTTGGCCGTGGCGAAGATACTTTTCCATTTCCCACACATATTGGTACCCCAGCCAAGGTAGGCAGAGCAAGAACAGGCTAAGGCCGATGACTTTAGTGCGTAGACCAAAGGGGAAACGTGTCATAAGTTAGGGATCAGCATTAATGGGTTTAAAAGTTCATTCATCCAAGGTTATCTGGTTCAACGCCGCGCGCTTAAAGGTTGGTTAAGCCATAGATCAGGCCAAGCTGTCCCAGCGATAACCCATACCATAGACAGTATCAATACAATCAAACTCTGGCGCGGTAGCGATAAACTTTTTGCGAATGCGTTTCACATGGGAGGTGATAGTGCTGTCATCGACAAAGATTTTAGCCTCTTGCATTAATTCATGGCGACTGCGTACATGGCCTGGATGTTTGGCTAACGCATGCACCATCCAAAATTCGGTCACAGTAAGCTCGATTGGTAACTGGTTCCAATAGACTTGCATGCGGTTGGCATCAATGGTCAGTGGGCCACGTTCGAGCAGGTTTTCCTGCGCTGTTTGGCTGGCCGCAAGTTCAGAGCGTCGAAATAATGCGGCTAAGCGTGCGGTTAAATGGGGGAAACTCACTTCTTTGCTCAAGTAATCATCGGCGCCTAAACGCAGGCCACACACAGTATCAAAGTCACTGTCACGGGCGGTTAAAAAGATGATCGGCAGCGTGCTCGACATGGCGCGCAATGACTGACATAGCATAAAGCCGCCGTCAATTTCATTACCTAAGCCGATGTCGATAATGGCTAAATCTGGTAAACGGGTATTAAAGGCTAGCATTGCCGATGGTCTGTCGGCGTAGGTTTGCACGCTGTAACCGTGTTGTTGCAGCACGTCCTTGTAATTCTCGCGAATGGCCGCTTCATCTTCCACTATGGCGATACGCTTCATAGAGCCGTATTCCTATTGACTTGGGGGAGTAAGTTTTCGTGACTATACAGGATTTTACCCGAGAAAAAAGGCCACAAATGCAATTGCCATTTTGTTGCCACAATTGATAGTTGTATTGCCATTTTCCATCCCTGCTCATGCCATTCCACTTGTGTTTAATAGCCCCATTCAGTTTTGTACCCGTTTGACCTGATGTGGTGTTGAGTGGATTGCTTCAGGTACGAGTCCAAGCTCAGCTAATAATCAAAAAGGAATGAGATGATGAAAAAGACACTAATTAATCTATTGGTTTTGAGTTTATTAAGCGCACCTGTAGCCAGTGTGTCGGCGCGGGTTTCACTGCAAAATCAAGTGATAGGACAAGACCTCACCCTAGAAAATGATGCCTATGCAAGCGGTATAGCGATGGATGACGAATACGCAAGCGAGGATGAACAACCCGAAGCCCTCATTGGCCTCGGTGGTGGAGCCTTAGTAGGGGCGTTAGTCGGTGGTCCAGTGGGGGCCATTATTGGTGCGTTCACAGGCACCTTAATTGGCAAATCGGTCAGCGATACAGACACATTGCATGTTCAGCAAAGACAGATCCATTTGCAAGAGTCCCAGTTATCCGAGTGGAGTGTAAAACAGCAAGCCGCCGAAAAACGGGCGAGCGAATATACCAAGGCGCAGCAAGAGCTTGATGAGTTGCTGTCAGCGCAACGTCAATTGCTCAGTGAACTTGCTTTGGGGCTTAGCGTACAGTTTCGTACCGGTTCCTCTGAGGTTGAATCGCATTTTTTGCCCCAATTAGATGATGTGGCTGAGGTGATGAATTTGTCACCAGAACTCAATCTTGAGCTGAAGGGTTATGCCGACCGCCGTGGTGATGAGAGTTACAACCAAGCCCTTTCTGAGCAGCGTCTACTGGAGGTGCGTGGCTACCTGATTAAGCAAGGCGTCACTGCCGAGCGTATGACCACTCAAGCCTTTGGTGCTTTATCGCCTTTGCAAGCCGACCAAGACAGAGAATCGGATGTGTTCGACCGCCGCGTGACATTAACACTACAGCCTCATTTGGCCTTGACGGCCAGGCATGCTGCTGACTAGCGGTCAATTTAAGTAGTCCATTTTACGTCGTTCATATTAACGACGACCAACATCAGTTCATATTTGTTAATAGAGGAAGCCTTTGTGATGATCACAGGGAAAAGGGTAAAAGAAGTGAGTGAAGCGGTAGCGGTATTGCTGATCAGCGCCGCCGTGTGTTGGGGTTTGCCCTTTGTGGCATTGGCTTCGTCGAATAGTACCGGCACATTGTCTGCGCCACAGAATATGGCTTCGGCATTGGTCGGGCAACATAACACAGAGTCACACATCATTAATTACGATGATATTACGCAGGGGCTGTTGCTTTATCGCCAGCCGAGCGGTGCTTGGGTGCCATCTTTGCCGCTCGATACACAAGTGTCGATGCAAGTCTCTGGCTTAAGTAATCGCGTGAGCGTGAAACAGGTTTTTCGCAACAACACTGAATTTGTGTTGAATGGGCAATATTTGTTCCCGCTGCCCAATGAGGCTGCGGTGGATTCGTTGCGATTACATATAGGCAAGAGAGTGATCGAAGGGCAAATTCATCCTAAGGCCGATGCCAAGCAGATTTTTGAGCAAGCGAAAGCTGAAGGCAAACGTGCCAGCTTAGTGAGCCAAGAGCGCCCTAATATGTTTACGACCGAAGTCGCAAACCTAGCACCTCAAGAGGAGCTGATTGTAGAAATCAGCTATCAGGAGACCATTAAATATGAAGATGGTTTGTTTAGTTTACGTTTTCCGCTGGTGGTCGCGCCCCGTTATATTCCGGGATTAACATCGGATTCAAGTGCTAGCGATTCACATGATCCTATGGCACAGGTGCGCCAATCAAGCCGAGTGACAAGTTCGCAGGTGTTTGATGCTGACCGGATTGTGGCACCTGTGCGGGACGGCGCCAGTGGACGCGATCCTGTGCTGAAGGCAGACATTCAAGTCTTACTTGCAAAGGGGGTTGATAAAGCGTCCATTGAGAGTCCTTACCATGACATCAAACTCAAGCAAGACAACAGCGGCGCGGTCGATGTATCGCTGGCGCAACGTGTGCCCGCTAATCGTGATTTTGTGCTGCAATGGCGAGTAAAGCAGGGCACGAGCCCAATGGCTTGGGTGTTTAATCAGCAAGGTAAAACCCATAAGCTCGATGGCGAAAATTTGTCTCAGGATACACTTGAGACAAGTAAAACTAGCGGCGTAAATGATGATAGTTACAGTCTCGTCATGGTGTTGCCTCCTAAGGTTGAAAAGAGTACTCAGCCGAGTTTGTCCCGTGAATTAATTTTAGTGATTGATACTTCGGGCTCTATGGCGGGGGATTCTATCGTTCAAGCTAAAAATGCACTGTTATACGCGTTAAAAGGACTGAAGCCGGAGGACCGTTTTAACATTATCGAATTTAACTCCAGTTTATCTCAGTTCTCAGCAGTACCATTACCGGCGACTTCGTCGAATTTGTCACGGGCCCGTCAATTTGTGAGCCGTTTACAGGCCGATGGTGGCACTGAAATGGCGTTAGCACTGGACGCTGCCTTGCCAAAATCCTTGGGCAGTGTATCGCTTGATGCAACGCAGCCTTTGCGCCAAGTGATCTTTATGACCGACGGCTCTGTGGGCAATGAACAAGCGTTATTTGATTTGATCCGCTATCAAATTGGTGAGAGTCGCCTATTTACTGTCGGCATAGGTTCGGCGCCTAATTCTCACTTTATGCAAAGGGCGGCTGAACTCGGTCGTGGCACTTTTACCTATATTGGCAAAGTGGATGAAGTCGATGAGAAGATCAGCGCCTTACTCAGCAAAATTCAATATCCAGTGTTAACCGATATTCAAGTGCGTTTTGATGATGGCAGTGTGCCCGATTATTGGCCATCACCGATTGCCGATCTGTACCGCGGTGAGCCAGTGCTCGTGAGTCTAAAGCGCAGCGCCCGTGAGCCACAGGAGTTAGTGATTTCAGGACGCCAAGGGCATCAAAACTGGCAACAGTCGCTCTCGCTGCAGGACAACTCCGCAGGATTGATGACCCATCAAGGTGCGGGTTTAGATTTGCTGTGGGCGCGTAAACAGATTGGTGCATTGGAGTTGAGTAAAAATGGTGCGAATGATGACAAGGTCAAACAGCAAGTGACGGCCTTATCGATGAATTATCACTTAGTCAGCGCCTATACCAGTTTAGTGGCGGTGGACTTAACCCCAATTGATTCAACTGCAATGAGCCGTGATGCCGTGGTTCGTCAGCACTTGCCCTTAGGTTGGCAACCTTTTGGAGCCTTGCCGCAAACCGCGACGTCAAGCCGTTTGGATATGTTATTAGGTGCGCTGACCTTGCTACTCGCATTGATTCTTACGGGATCGATTCTTCGACAAAGACGGGAAGAGAAGGCGGCCTTGGTGGCGCTTACCTGTGAACGATGAGCGACGAGTTAAGCGCGATGAGCAAACGCAGAACACAGCGATTTTTAGTGGTGGGATTATTTTTAATTGGCGCAACATTGTTAGGAAAGGGACTCTATATGCAAGCTAAAGCACACTTTGCCCAGTATTTGATTGAACAGGCGTGGACTAAAACCTTGGCTGATGGTCAATCCCATAAGCCTTGGTCATGGGCGGATACCTATCCCGTGGCAAAGCTGTCTATTCATCGTGAGCAAGTGGCGGCGAACAACAATATTGAAGCAGAGCTTAATGACAGTTTATATGTTCTTGCGGGGGCTTCTGGGCGAAATTTGGCCTTTGGTCCGAGTCTGGTGTTGTCCAGTGCGCCAGCGGGGCAAAAAGGCAATACTGTGATTGCCGGCCACAGGGACACGCATTTTGCGATACTTAATGGCATGGCGGTGGGGCGTCGATTATCGTTACAAACGCTTAAAGGCAATCACATTATTTATGAAGTGGTGGCGACTCAGGTCGTAAATGAAACCGAAACTCAATTTATGGCGCCATCCGATGATAATCGCTTAACGTTAATTACGTGTTATCCCTTCGATTCACTTCAAGGTGGTGCTGAACTGCGGTTTGTGGTGCAGGCGATACCCGTCGAAAATGAGTCGATGGAAACACACGGTACGAATGTATCCGTTTCAATAGGGAGTGGCGTGCAAGGGAATATTGGAACTGTTTCTCGCAGTTTCAAACATTAATCTGAAATCTCATTTAAATCCTTCATGTAGCTTTCAAAAAAATGCTCCTTTGTTAATCATCTTAGCCTGAAGCTGAATTATCGGCTTCAGGCTAAGTTATAACCATCAGTTACTGATAGGCAGCACACGATTTCGTCCTAAGCGTTTGGCTTCATAAAGTAATTTGTCTGCTGCTTCAATCAATTGCATACCCGTTTGTTTTTCTTGCCATTGGGCGACGCCAAAGGAAGCACTGATATTATTGATGCGTTCGTCTTTGCGTCTGTCTTTTAAACTGAGTTTTTCGAGTCCACGGCGCATAGCTTCGGCCAGTTGCCTTGCGATACGTAGCTGACTTTTAGGGACAATAATCGCAAATTCTTCACCGCCAAAACGATACAGTTTCGTGCCATCGCGGCAGGATTCCTGTAGTCGTTTCGCCACGGCGCGTAACACTTGGTCGCCGAGCTGGTGGCCATAGGTGTCGTTAAACACTTTAAAATGGTCGATATCGGCCAAGATCACACAAGTGCCTAAGGGGGCTTGGGCTATCATTCCAGCAAAATCAGTGTCAAAGGCGCGGCGATTAAAGCAGCCCGTCAGTGCATCGTAGAGAACGTCTTTTTCTGTTTGTTCAAGTTTTTTCTTTAGTGCGTCTATTTCGGTTTGAGCCTTCTGCAGCTGACCGGTAAAGAACTCTGTGCTCGAGCGAATATTGTCCGACTCTTTCACTAAGCTGCGGACCAGATCGAGTACTTGTTCGACGCTAAAGCCTTCGTCTTCGATGCGATTGAGCTTTTCAAAATTACTTTCGATACGTGACTGGAAGTCATTGGCATCTAGATTGGTATCTTTGAGTGATTGGGAAAGCTCAGTCACCATAGCATCCAGATTTTGGCGCATTTCTCTGACATCGAGTTCAACTGGGTCGGCAACATATTGGCGATACAAGATTTCGCTACTGACAGGAGGGCAAGTATTGTATTGGGCAATAACAGTATCGAGTTGTTGATTTAATTCGGGATTTTGTTCACCAACATAAGTGTACCAAAGCGCATAGTTAACGGGGGTGGTCGGAATTTTATGTTTGAGCATCAGAGGCACTGCTTTTTTGAGGTTCAGTGCAGCGGCTTGTAATAACTCTAGCGACATATTGTTACCTTACTCAATGAAAATACACGGATATTTTAAAATTTCGCTATTTTTTATTCTGTTGCAGTCAGGTTTAGGTCAACGACAAGAATATCGGTCAGATGGAGACATGATTACCGTTTACTCTTGGATGCAGCGACTCCGTTTGCGCTAAGACTTCCATCATAAATTAAAGATGATATGGTAAAGTCTATCCTTAAAACCAAATAATGATAATAACTTGGGAGAAAGTTGTGAAAAATTTAATCATAACCACAAGTCTGTTGGCCACTATCTCATTACCTGTTTTTGCTGAAACGGCATTTGTGAAAAGTCTCGATCTCGTGCAATACCGAACCGATGTTAAAACCTTAGCGAGCGATGCTTTTGGGGGACGCGCGCCCTTATCTGAAGGAGAGACGTTAACTTTAGACTATTTAGTGACAGCATTTAAAGATATGGGTCTCAAACCCGGATTTGGCGATAGCTATTTACAGGCGGTTCCTTTGGCGCAAATTAGTGCCGATCAAAACATGCAGCTTGATATCGGCGGACTTAAATTTGCTAATGGCAGTGAATTTACCGCGAGAACCCAAAGAATCGCTGACACCGTGAGCCTGAATAAAAGCGATGTGGTATTTGTTGGCTATGGTATCAATGCACCCGAATATGGCTGGAATGATTATCAAGGGTTAGATGTAAAAGGCAAAACGGTCATCGTACTCGTGAATGACCCCGGCTTTGCGACCCAAGATCCAACAATATTTAAAGGCAATGCTATGACCTATTATGGTCGCTGGACTTATAAATATGAGGAAGCGGCGCGTCAAGGCGCTGAGGCCGTGTTTATTGTTCACGAAACAGCGCCTGCCGCCTATGGCTGGGGTGTGGTGCAAAACTCCAACACAGGGACTAAGTTTACTCTGGTCGATGCCAATAATAACCAAGGTCAAGTGGGCGTGATGGGCTGGGTTCAGCACGAAACCGCACAAAAAATCTTTGCCAAAGCGGGATTGGATTTTGATACCTTAAAACAGCAAGCAGCCAAGCCAAACTTTAAGGCTATCCCACTTAAGCTGAGCGCGCAGCTCACGTTAAACAATAAAATTGAACGCGCCGAGTCCCATAACGTCGCGGCTTTACTGCCCGGTAAAACGCGCCCCGAGGAAGTGGTGATGATGCATGCCCATTGGGATCACCTTGGCACTGTGATTGAAGACGGTAAGTCAGAGATTTTAAACGGAGCTGTCGATAATGCCAGCGGTGTGGCGGGGGTTTTAGCGTTAGCGCGTTACTTCAAACAGCAAGCTAGCACGGCGCCACTGGATCGCTCGGTGCTCTTCAGTGCCTTTACTGCAGAAGAAACGGGTCTGATTGGTGCACTGCATTTTGCTCAGCATCCCAGTGTGCCAACCAAAAATATCGTCGCCTTTTTAAATATCGATGGCATGAATGTAAATAAAGGCGTGGATTACATTTTGCGCTATGGGGAAGGGGTATCTGAGTTGGAGCAATACTTAGATAAAGCCGCCAAAGCCCAAGACCGTTCGGTAAAAGCGGATCCAAGACCACAGAATGGATTGATGTTTAGATCAGACCATTTTGCGCTGGCCCAGCAAGGTGTACCAGGATTGCTATTTATGAGTCTTGGGGATACAGATCCTGACTATATTGCGCATAAATATCACCAAGGAGCCGATGATTATGATCCAAATTGGACGTTGGAGGGCGTGAGTCAAGACCTAGACTTGATCGCCAGTATGATAACCACCTTAGCGAATGGTTCAGATTGGCCCCATTGGCTTGAATCATCAGACTTTAAAGCCAAACGTGAGCAGGATGGCCGTAAATAGGTTTAATGGGTTGGATCATGAGGGCGTCCAGTAGGCGCCCTTATTTTTTAGCACTAATTTGGGCTAGGGTTTGGGCAACGGTTTGAGCGAGAAGTGGTGTTTAATACAATATGGGAAGAGATTTTTTATAGAATTAAAATTAAAAGGAATAACTGATAGAAAGCATAGGGCCAATAAAATTGTAATAGATGTTGTAATCGGCGATTTGAGTATCTTTATTCGGCGAATTTTGGGCGATATCAACGTCAACTTTATAGTAGTTATAGGCCACGCTCATTCGCCAGTTTGGGGTGATTTGTGCATTAACCCCCACTTTAATATCAACCAGTTCGCCTTTGACATCATTGAGTTTGATGTAAAAATACTGTGCATGGCTGGTGATTTGCCAACCGGGAACAAATTCATACTGACCATATATGCCAATGTCGGGCAGTGGCGCAGTGACATTTTCGTCAACAATGCGCGGAATTGCTTGGCTACCGCAGACATTATTGAGTAATTCCGATGAAGCGCAAACACCAATCACCCCTTCAAAACCTGTCTTGATAAACATAGTATGTAAACCAAGTGATAGACCGACATCATAGTTACTGCCTTGAAATACATCATAGCCATAGCCGAAGCGCAGTACATCAATGTTTAAGGTTGAATTTAGATTACCGCCTGCTTTGATATCGTAAATGGTGTCGTTAATCTCGAGCTGGAAGGGTTTGGTTAAGGCTTGGGTTTCGGCGTTACGATGAAGCTGTTTCCAGTCTAGGTAGATATTGTGCCGTTCGTTAAAGTGATAATTTAACTCGATAAAGGGTAAAAATTCGTTTTCTGCAAGTTGTAGATCGGACTCATAATCTAAGGTGAAATTATTACCCGAAACAGGGTTAGTGACTTCCATATTGGTGTCTGATTGCGAATAAAAGCCGCCTAACTGAATAGTAAAATCATCGGCTTGCACTTGAGTGCTGAGCAGTGACGCTATGATTAGGGGTAATAGGCGTATCGACATGTTAAGGAGTGACTCCTGCATTATTCTTATTATGTTTAGCGATAAGGTCAGAATTTAGTGCCATAAAAAAACAACATTTGGAGTTTAACAGCAAATTTTTCAATGTGAACAAAATGTTTTAAAAAATGCAAAAAATTGTGATTCAAAACAAAAGTAGGGTTGGTTCTCGTGAGGTTGAATGAAATTTGAGTGAGCGATCACATCAATTGTGGATTGAAAGACTAAGGGTAAGTGTTTCCTTCCTGAACGGCTTTAGGATTGTTGCGTTGTTGATGGGGCGAGATACAAATGGATATAGACACAAACATGGTGGAGAATCATCGATATTGAGAATATCTAGCGGTACGATCCCGCTAGATATTGATATGTCCTAGTACTTCTATTTCGCCTCGATAGAGGACGATAGAGGTGACGGGGTAGAAGTCTCAGCCTCTACGCTATCAGTCACGATTTTTGGGCTACTTGGTTCATCTTTATTAAACATGCCTAAACGGATGCGAATAAAATGCAAAATTTGCGCGGCAATATCCACATTCAAACAGGACTCTAAGCCCTCAAACCCTGGAGATGAGTTAGCCTCACAAATTTTGTAATGGCCGTTATCAAACAATAAATCGATACCTGCAACATCAAGATCGAGGATATTGGCTGTTTGGGTGGCAAGCCATTCAATTTCAGGAGTGATCTGAAATGGACGCGCTGAACCACCGGCACTGACATTGGCTTTGAAGCTGTCTTCTTGACCACGTCTTTCATAGCAACCCGCCACACGACCACCAATAGTGAATACGCGTAGATCGCGCCCATGACTGTTAGCGATAAACTCTTGCAGAATGATGTTAGCGTTTTTATTGGTCGCTTCAATCAACTGCATTAAATCGTCAAATTCACGCGCCTTATGGGATAAAAACACACCACTGCCCTGTGAGCCTGAAAGTGTTTTTATCACCACAGGAAAACCGAGATGGCGTTCTACGAGGGCGATATCGACGGGGAATTTAACCAACATGGTTTTAGGCGTAGGCAGATTCTTCTCGGCCAACAATTGTTGGGAGAATAACTTGTCTTTAACGATTTCAATGGCTTTAGATGGATTGAGGCAATATACCCCTAATCTTTCTAAGTGACGAATAATGGCTAAAGCAAAGTAGGTTGTGCCTGAGCCCATTCGCGGAATGATAAAATCGGGCAGCTCGACGGCTTGCCCATTCAATAAAATACTCTTGTTATCTTCTCTGGTGACAGTCAGATCAAATTCATCAGGTGCGTAAACTTCCAACTCTATGTTATCGGCTTTTGCTGCCGCCAGTAGACGCTCAATTTCATACCATTCAGGTTTTAGCTGAGTCGCGGTTTCTTTATATAAAATCCAACCACGCATTTAGTAGCAAACCTTAATCTTCATTCTTTATCCTCGGGTTCAGGTTCATCCTGAACATCATCTTCAATATCAAATACAGCCTCAGCCTCTATTTCTATCTCGGGCTTGGTTGCAGGCAAATGCACTGTACCAACCACGGCATAAAAGGGTTTCCCCATGGCGAGCCTGCGATACTTTACCCAGATCTGCTCTAACAAGCTACTGGGGGCGATATTTCCTTTGGCGACTTCCACAAATTGGGCTTCATCAGAGGTGCAAGGCAGCGTTTTTCCTTCCGCTAAATTCTTCATCGCATGACCATGCAATTCAAGGAGTTCAGCTTCTTTATTGGTAAAATCACCGCTTCGCTTAAAGCCTTTGGGGAAATTAGCATCATCGTAGAAACGTTTTTGAGAGACAAAACTGGCAGCAACTGAGCCGTTAAACGTCTCAGAACCCTTGTTAGCGTTAAAAAAAGACTGTTCAGACATGGCAGATACCCTCTAGTTTTTGATATACAAAGATTTGCAACTGGAGTATTGGCTAGTATTATTGATTTATAAATCAAAAAAATTTGCCTATGTTGGTCAAGAATTTTTATGGATACCGATTTACTAAAAACCTTTCTCGAAGTCTCCCGTACTCGCCATTTTGGTAAAGCGGCTGAGAATCTTTATCTCACCCGAAGCGCTGTGAGCTTTAGGGTGAAACAGCTTGAGAGCATTTTGGGTGTCGCCTTATTTGAACGGCAACGTAATAATATTCAGCCCACGCCAGCAGGCGAACGTATGCTTGGCCATGCCGAGGCGGTGTTAACAGCATGGGAGCGGGCTAAGCAAGATGTTTCCCTCAGCCAGTTACAGACAACGCAGCTTGCCATCGGTGCAGGGCCGAATATTTGGGACGCTTACTTGCAAGGTTATTTACAGGGACTGCATGTCGGTTTACCCGGCGTGGCGTTGCGCACGGAAGTACTACCTGCGAATGCAATGACGCGTCAGCTAATGGACCGTACCCTCGATATTGCGATTTCATTCGATCCGCCAAAGCTTGATCAATTTGAGATAGTACAACTGGGGCAAATTAATTTGTTGTTGGTGTCGAGCTTAAAAGGTCAAACGGTAAAAGCGGTTGTGCCGGGGCAATATGTAAAAGTCGATTGGGGGACGGCGTTCAATATTGTTCACGCGCAGGAATATGCCTCACTGCCTGTGCCAACGCTGCACACGAGTTCAGCACGTATTGCGTTAGATTTCATCTTGAATAATGGCGGCTGCGCATTTTTACCTGAGCATCTAGTGCAACATGCATTGCGCGGCGGCGAATTGCATCTCGTCAGCGGCGCGAATGCCATTTCACGAAATGTGTATCTTGCGTATTGGGCTGAGAATGACCGCTTAGCCCAGATCAAACAAGCCATCGACTTTTTAAGGGACGATGGCTCAATGGTTGCTCATGCGACGGTTTAGAGACTAAGAATTAAAGCACTAGCGGTGTTAATACAACCAGCCAAGTTAATCCACAAAGCGCAAGACTCATAAAGACGGCAGCCGAGGCAATGTCCTTGGCTTGGCCACTTAACGGGTGTATTTCACTGCCGACACGGTCAACCACAGCTTCAATTGCCGAGTTTAATAGCTCAACAATCAACACGATAAACAACGTGAAAATCAGCATAAGGCGTTCAATAGTGCTGATATCAACCCATAAGGCTACGGGTAACATGACTATCGTCAAGATTAATTCCTGTCTGAAGGCGGCTTCGTGGATCCAAGCGGCCTTTAGGCCCTTCATCGAAAATCCCGTCGCTCTGAATATGCGCTTAATACCGTGATTATTGGCTGGTTTCATAGTGTTTCCAATTGACGTTAGCGACAAAGCGCTGAGGTTCTGCTCATTCAAAACAGGGGGGAATAAACCCTACTGTTGTCTTTGTTAACATTTGACTGAGTCATAAATTTGGCCGCAGTATAGCCTGAGATGAAAAGTGCATAAACAATTAACTGAGCAAATTTGATCATCAACATTCGTTGTTAACTTAGGGAGTTAGTGACTTTTGCGGTTATTTTAGTGCAACTTTAGCCGTGCGGCCTAAGCTTGATGAAGGATATATTGCAGCGTGGGCAAGGGAATGACTCATACAAACCCGTTACGAAATTTAACATTTAATCATTTCATCCGTTTTAGTGCTTTTAAGCTCAGCTTGCTCATACTTTGCGGTTTAGCTCTTTCGGTTAACGCACAAACCTCACCACCTGCGATACAACTTGCTACCGAGTTTGATGCGACTCGAACTTCGCAAGATATTAATATTCAAAATTTTTTGATTAGTGAGAAACTCGACGGGGTTCGAGGTTACTGGAATGGCAAGGAATTATTCACTCGGCAGGGAAATGCCATCGCTACACCTATTTGGTTTACTGTAAATTTTCCGAATTATCCTCTCGATGGTGAATTATGGCTTGGGCGGGGCCAGTTTGAAGCGATGTCGAGTTTAGTTCGACAAGCCTCAGCGAAGGATGATGATTGGCGCAAAGTGCGATTTATGGTGTTCGATGTCCCTAAGGCGAGTGGCGACTTTCAGCATCGCTATCAATTTGCGCTGACTGAACTGAGTGGCAAATCGAATTATCTTGAAGTCATAGTGCAGTTCCAAGTAGAAAGCCTTGAAGCCCTGTATCAAAAACTCGATGCCTTAGTTGCAAAAGGCGCCGAAGGCTTGATGCTGCATCGCAGTTCTGCGACTTATATCAGTGGCCGCAATCCTCATTTGATGAAGCTAAAACCTTATTATGATGCTGAAGCTACTGTTATCGCTTATATCCCTGGTAAAGGTCAATTTGCAGGGCAGATGGGCGCATTAAAAGTGCAAACCCCAGACGGCCGAATTTTTAGTATTGGCACAGGTTTTAGTCTCTCTGAGCGCCAACATCCCCCCGCAGTGGGCACTATCATTACCTATAAATATCTTGGTCTTACTGTCAATGGCTTACCCAGATTTGCCAGTTTCCTGCGGGCACGCAGTGATGTCGAGCCAAGTAATAAACCCACCGCAAAGTAAACATCATCATAACGTTATTCATAGATATAACTTTGCTTGCTGTTTATTAAGCCTGCCGCGAGGTGTGCTAATACTGTGGACAACAGCGATGGCCGAGTCGTGTTTGCACCGAGCGCTAATCGAACTCTTGTTCAAGCATCTGGATTGCATAACTTTGATGTAGGCTGTAGTGCTGATGACAATCGCGATTTTGTAAGGGATAAGGATAACAAACTGATGTTTCACCTGTGGCGGTTTGACAATGTGAAGCCACTGCCAAGATTAATTGAGGATGTGAAAGTTGAAAAACGGTAACCCGTTACGGGCGAGTTTGACTGTGCTCCATCAATGGAGGGGGGATTAAATTAGCAACATAGTATTTTAAGTGAGATTATCGGGACATCAACCAAAGTCAGTGGAAATCGCAGTATAGTTTGACTACAAACATCAATGGTTGTGGGCTGCTTGCCTTGCAAGGTTAAGTTGGTAAGATGTTGTTCATAAAGAAAATCAAATCGTTGTACATCTAGGACATATATGGAAATTTCATTACTTGCCGATAATCCCTCTGCGATAGACACGGTAGCTAGTTGGTATTTCAACGAATGGTGCCAAGACAATGGTAGTTATACCAAGGAGGAAGTCGTTGAAAAAGTCTCTGCATCAATAAATCGAGATACCGCGCCTATTCTGATCATTGGAAAAGTAAATGGTGTTCTTGCTGGCTCAGCAGAGCTAAAAATTCGAGAAATGGACATTTACCCAGAATTTGAATTTTGGCTTGGTGGTGTTTACGTCACTCAGCAGGCTAGGGGACAGGGTGTCGCCTCAAAACTTGTGAAAGAGATAATATCGCTAGCACATAAAATAGGCGTGAAAAAATTATATCTTCAAACAGAAGATTTAACTGGAGGTTTGTACTTACATCATGGGTTTAAGCCTATAGAACAAGTGAATTATAAAGGTATAAATGTATTGGTTATGGGCACAAACATCGGTGAATAACAAGTTTGTGAAGGTACTCTGCGGCTCAATTGTGGGAAGCAAGTGGAACGATATGATCATATTTCACAGGACTACCTAAGTAGGTCAAAGCATCCCCAAATGGCATCATTTTTAATCTTAGAGTTTTCGTCAGTACAAGAAAATAGATTTCCTGTTTCAACAGTAAGAACAAGTTGTGTTCTGTTTCAGTCAAAGTGTTTATAAAGTCATTAGCAAGGCCATATAATCAGATGCTGAGTGACTCTTTACAGAATCTAATGATGAAAATGAGTCGAAATCTTCCAAACTTTGACAGTTATTGTTGAATCAATGGCTACCAAATAAGAATAGGCCGCGCGTAGTTGCGACCGATTTTACGATCGCTTAGTTAGTTCCTGTCCACGCTTGGTCCTCGCAGACTTCAGATCAATGTTGAACTCTTGATATCACATTATGCTTTTTACCGCTGTTATCGTCGTGTCGTGCGGCGAGCTTTTTTACAAATAAAATAAACCTCCTGCCTCACGCTTGACAATAAGTGAAACGTAAACAATCTTTTAACATAGAATATTTTCAGAAGGTTACTTTTCTTTCTGCAGAATAGAATTATTTTCACTACGGGAACACAGGAGTGTTTAACCCTTCCACTGAGATAACTAGGTTTCATTTGAGGTGATCATCAATGAATAATCTAGACTCAAGGTATCGTGATAAAACGCAATCATGAAAAGGAATTTCAATGAAAGACGTTAATATTTATCCGTATCAATCAATCTGTTCAGACTGGCTCAGTAAGCCAGAGACTGCGATCAAAACAGCAAACTTCAATTTTAATATCGAAACCCATTTATTTGGATTTGGTTGAGGTCAAGTCTTGTACGCTATTTGTATCGTGCCATCACGCCTGCAGTGGCGGGTGTTGTGAAAGCCCTGATTTTAAGTCGTTAAAGAAAGTGGAGTTGTAACGTTTTAAGCATTGAATAAGTCCCAATAACAAGGAGAGTTAATTTCATGTCTATCAAATCTTTTCGCTATAGTGCGTTGTTCTTGTGTATGAGTGCGACCGTGCAAGCGGAATCGCCAGCCGTTACCAAAGCCGCCGCAAGTTTACCAACCTTAAGCCCGGTTATACCATTGGAAATCGCTGCAAAACCGCCTTTCTCTCTTGAGAGTTTGCAACATGATTTTGATGATTTTTCTTGGCAATCCTTTATTGCACTTAACTGGCCAGCAAATGCCGATGGCACACCCAATACTATGTCTACCATTGGGCAAAAAACTAACCAGCCAGTCGTGTGGCTGCATTGGAAGGAAAGCCGGGAGATTTTTTTACCCGATGGCGTAAAACCACCTGGGTGGGATCAGTCCAATAATGTGCCGGATGTTTGCAAAAGTATTGATCCAAAGTCCATTCCTGAAGGGACTATTTATTTAACGCAAGTAGGGAAGACCCCGAATGTGTTGGATGAAAGTGGTGAACCTTTTACAACGGGTCCATTGATTGATCAAAACGGGCTTTATACCCGTTATGAAATATTAACCAATGAAACCATGTTCAATTTTATTTTGGACAATAACCTCTACAGTAAAAAAGGTCAGAAACAGTTTAATGCCGATGTCGACTTTACCGCGAGCGACAGTAAAACCGGGCAGGTAGGTTCTATCATGCTTAAAGCCTCATGGATAAAAATGGGCGGCAAGTTTGATTCGACGAATTACTATACAACTTACGCGCTTGTTTATAACAATCCCGAAGAGCAACACGGGGTCAAGCCCGCGTGTGCGCTTGAACAAGTCGGTCTAGTGGGGTTTCATATTGCTCACAAAACCGCAGACGAACCACAATGGATTTGGTCTACCTTTGAGCATGTCGCTAACGCGCCAACCCAAGGTGAGTCAGCATCATTGTCGGCATATAATTTTTACGATGCTAAATGTACTGACTGCAAAGTGAATGAACCCCCTGCACGCCCGTGGGATCCGGCAAACCCGCACACTAAACCAACTCAAGTGGAACGCGTTATTCCTATCACAGCCGACGCTAAAGCCTTAAATGCTAGTTATCACGCAGCACTCGACGCTGTAGTGCCGGGATCGGTATGGAAGAACTACGAATTGATCAGTACGCAATGGCCTACCGATGCCAAAAATCCCACCGATCCAACGGGCGTGCCTGCTCCCTCATTTTTAGCGAACACCACGCTCGAAACTTATATCCAAGGTTCGGTAAAGCAAACATCAAGCAGCTGTATGGCTTGTCACAATAATGCGGCAACCACTAACGGTAATTTTGCTGATTTCACTTACTTGCTGCAACGCGCGCAATAATTTACGAAAGGAACTCATCATGACTGATATTACAGGCGCGACTGCCGATACTATGAATCATTTTATTGGTTTGAGCGCGGTATTAACCGGCTTTGCGACCAGTATTATTGCCCCGACATTGGATCCCGTGGATATTAAATCCGAATACTTAGCCGTGTTTACGCAAAAAATAACCGAAGAATCGAAGGACCTAACTTTAGTTACAACTATTCTGCAAAAATTTGCGGCGTTAAAAGCGCAGCAATTATCAGATCAACAAATTGGCACGCAAATGCTGGCACCAGACAACGGGGCTAATTTTGTGTTGGCCTGTCGTAAATTGATTTTTATGTGGTACTCAGGTGCATGGCCAACCATTATTCCCTCGACGGATACAGAGCCGGAAACCACGGTTAGCGATATGATTTCGGCAAAAAGTTATACCACAGGTTTAGTTTGGCAAGTTATGCAGGCTCATCCGATGGGGGATTCAAATTATCGCTATGGCTATTGGGCGAAACAGCCCGCTGCACTGTCGGCATATACGGGTCATCAAGGAGGTGCTGTATGAGCACTCAAACCAATTACGATGTCATTATTGTGGGATCAGGTATTGCCGGTTCTATCATGGCTTATCAACTGGGGATGGCGGGGAAAAAAGTATTAATCCTCGAAGCAGGGCAGGAAGTGCCGGTTGACCGCAGTGGTTACATGGAAACCTTCTTTAAAGCCAATGCTAAAACACCTGAGTCACCTTATCCTCCAACCACACAAAATCCAGCGGCATCGACGGCGGATAATCCACTCGGATTGCCTGATCCTGCGAAGGAGAATGTGCCGCGTTATACCGTGTTGCAAATTGGCGCATGGCGCAATCCAAAGCAATGTTATTTCGATTACACGCCGCAGCCTGAACATTTGAAACCTGACAGCCCTGAAGCAAAGTTTGCTTTTGCGAGTTCCTATGAGCGTATTGGCGGCGGCACAACTTGGCATTGGCTAGGAACCAGTTTGCATTTATTGCCCAATGATTTTGAGTTGCAAACCCAGTATAAGCAGGGCGTGGATTGGCCCGGTGGAAAACAATTTTATCAGGCGCTGGTTCCTTACTATGAACAGGCGACCAATGAGATTGGCGTCGCCGGTGACAAAGAGGCGATGGATCAGCTTTATCGCGGATTTAATGTTTCACCTGATGGTGTTTATGGGCCGAATTACGATTACCCAATGCCTGGCATTGTTTCATCTTTAGTTGATCAACAATATGAACAAGCTGTGAGCGATATGGTGTACGACAATATTCAATTGTCAGTCACGCCAACCCCTCAGGGGCGCAATTCATTACCGGGTGAACGCCGTCAATGTGCGGGGAATACAAATTGTATTCCTATTTGCCCTATCCAAGCCAAATACGATGCCACTGTGACGCTCGGGCGAGCATTGCAAACCGGCAATGTAGATGTGTTTTATCGTCACGTTGCGACAAATGTTCAAGTGGATGAAAATACAAAGGATGTTGTTGGTATTGATTATGTGACCTATCAAACTCACGGGGGGATAGCGACGGGCGGCGGTACCGTTACGGGTAAAAAATATGTGATTGCCGCTCACGCGATTGAGACGCCTAAATTATTGCTCATGTCTAAGCGTAATAAAGCTTGTCCGAACGGTGTCGCCAACTATAGCGATCAAGTGGGGCGTAATTTGATGGATCACATTATGTATTTGGCCTGGGGTCTGGCGAAAGATCCTGTCTATGGTTTTCGGGGGCCTTTATCTACTGCGGGTATTGAAAGTTTACGTGATGGCGCCTTTCGTAAAGACCGTGCCGCCTATCGTATTGAAATCGGCAATGAAGGTTGGCAGTGGGCAGCGAATGATCCATTCACGACCTTAGCTGATTTTGTATTTGGGCAAAATAATTCGCAATTAAATGGGGATTCTGTCAATCAGCAGGGGATTCCATTACGGTTTGATCCCGCCATGTCTGCGAATAGCGCCTTATTTGGTGCCTCACTGGTGAATACCTTGAATGGTATTTACACACGGCAAATTCGTATGGGCTATTTAATTGAACAATTACCTGATCCGGAAAACCGTGTCGAGTTGTCGGAGACGCTGAAAGATAACTTAGGTTTGCCGCGCCCCAAATTAACCTATCGTGTACGGGAGGATTATGTGCGCAATGCGTTCGTGTCGGCTAAAGATATTTCGACCAAACTCTTTGACGCCCTTGATGCGCGGGAATATACCAAGGCTCCGCCTGCGCCGGTATTTTATGGTGATAAGAGTCAAGTAACGTCGAATAATTTTGAATATCAGGGCCATAATTTTACGTTTTACGGTGCTGGACACATTGTGGGGACGTATCGAATGGGGGACTGCAGAGATACGTCGGTGGTGAATCCTCGTCAGCAATCTTGGGATCATAGCAATCTGTTTTTAGTCGGTAGCGGAGTGTTTCCAACGGTTGCAACGGGTAATCCAACCCTCACTTTGGCAGCGTTGGCATTCCAGGCTGCAGATCATGTTTTGGAAGACCTTAAAATAAGTTAAAAAAGTTGTAATTATTCATTAGCTTGCTGTTAATTCCCATTGAAAACCGCGTGCAAATTGGCGCGGTTTTTGGCTAACTGAATATACCTTCATATTACGCTAACTGGCATTTTCCTACTCACAATGCAGTTTATTGTCATCGTATTTAAAATCAAAATATTACAGTTTTTATGCTGATAATTGGTTTGAAAACTGTGCATGCGTGTGTTGTCGGATAGTATGTTTGATAGAAAACTGATAAGTTTCATTCAAACAATGCGTTAATTGGGCGTGCTTTGATAAGCCAATAAGTTTAACGTTCACAAATACTTATCAAAAGGTTAGCTGAACACATGACTACTAAGAAATATATCGTTGTCAATCCACATGAAAGTGAGTTTCCTAACCCCATTACGTTCAAAAAAGGTGATCCTCTTACCGTTGGAGAAAAATATGCAGGTCCTGAAGGCTGGGATCTCTGGTTCCTTTGCACTACGCCAGGGCAAGATGCTGGTTGGGTTCCTGGTCAAGTGATTCAGCGCCTAAAAAATTCCAACGGGCTGGCGCTTGAGGACTATACGGCAAGAGAACTTAATGTGCATGAAGGGGAACAACTCATTGGCACACGAATGTTGAATGGCTGGGTATGGTGTATAAAAGCTGTCAGTGAAGAATCAGGGTGGGTACCATTAGAAAACTTGAAAGAAGTGGTAGATTCATCCCGCGACTAAAGCACCTTTGCTGTGTAGTCAAACCCAAGATGGCTCCTTGGTGTATTGTGCCAAGAGGATGATGACTGGCGGATATTGAGAGCTTATATCAGGCACGCAGAAGTCATTGGCGTAAAAGTGTTTTTTAACGCGAAAGTTTCGTTTCAGATAATAAAAAAGCCAGTATATTCAATATACTGGCTTTAACTTTAAACATTGATGAATGAGCGCCATAAGCTGGAATATAAAAGTCATCAGCGTCTTGTCTTTAACGTCTTTAACAAACTATGCGCCTTATATTCCAAATGCAGAGTGACTAGTCGTTATGACGTTTGCCTGAACGTTTAAGTCTCTCTGCTGCCAATTTGGCTTCTTTCTCTGCTTCTTTTTCGGCCATGATACGGGCGACTTCAATCTTTTCAAGCTCTGCCATCGCAGGCGTTTCTAGCGAGAGTAAGCCTATTTTTCCCGAGCGATATTCATGCAGTAATAACTCTGATGCTTTGTGCATATCGATGCGACCACCGGGACGCAGTGCACCACGTTTACGGCCTATTTCCTCGAGAAGTGCGACATCATCCTTTGGTAATTCACTTAAGTTATAGCGCTCACAAATCTCTTTTGGATAAGCGGTTAAGAAATACTTAGCGGCGAACAGGGCCACATCTTCATATTCCATCGCCGTATCTTTAATCGCGCCAGTGACGGCAAGGCGATAGCTGCTCGCTTCATTATCTACTTTGGGCCACAAAATACCTGGGGTATCCGACAGCACGATACCGTTACGTAAATTGATCCGTTGCTGGGTTTTGGTTACCGCAGGTTCGTTACCGGTTTTGGCGATAACACGGCCAGCTAAGGTATTGATGATGGTAGATTTCCCAACATTGGGTATTCCCATGATCATAGTGCGAATGTCTTTTTCGGTTTTATCGCGACTTGGCACTAGCTTACGACAGAGATCAGGGATTTTTTTCACCATTGCCGCTTGCAGCGTTGTGATCGCCGTGGCTTTGACGCCTTGTTCACGCTCTAAGTATTCAATCCATTGTGCGGTGATCTCTGGATCGGCCAGATCAGATTTATTGAGCAGTTTGATACAAGGTTTGTCGCCTCGAAGCTGAGCCACCATGGGGTTTTCGCTACTGTAGGGAATACGCGCGTCCAGCACTTCGATAACAAGATCGACTTGAGGCATTGCCTCTTCAATCTCCTTGCGTGCCTTGTGCATATGCCCCGGATACCACTGAATTGCCATGATAACGCCTTGTCCTAAATAACTTAAAGAACGGCTATTCTACCTTGAAGGTGGCGAATGTCATAAAAAAAGCGCCCTAAGGCGCTTTAATCGCTTAATCCTTGACTGTCTCTTGCGATTGTTGCTTGGATTAATAGGCTGAATTAAGGCTTAGATCACCCCGAGTTCGCGCAATCTTTCCATCAGATAGCTGTCAGCGGTATAGCGATCCGATAGCACTACAGCAGGGTTTGGATGTAAAAATAACGGCAAAGAGATCCGCGACTTGGTTTTATCCGTACCTTCAGGATTGATGACGCGGTGTGACGTCGATGGGAAATAGCCGCCAGAGGCTTCCTGTAACATGTCACCGATATTGATAATAATGTTGCCAAAATCGCTGGGAACATCTAACCAAGTGCCATCTTTGGCTTTCACTTGCAATCCAGGCTCATTGGCTGCAGGTAACACTGTGATAAGGTTGATATCTTCATGTGCTGCGGCGCGAATGGCGCCCATTTCTTCACTGCCCGTCATCGGCGGGTAATGCAGAATGCGCAGCAAGGTTTTTTGGCTGTTGGCGATCATTTCTGGCAATGGCATCGAAAACTTGGCTTTTACTTCTTCTGGTGAGTAGGTTTCAATCCACTCTAAAAGCTCAGCGGCCAGCGCGTTGGCTTTGTCGTAATAGGCGAGAATATTGGCACGTAGTGAATCGGGGATACGGCCCCAAGGGTAGACGTGGTAGTACTCTTTAATGTCTTTGACTGTGTTGCCTTTGGCAGTTTCAGAAATCGACGCAGGGAAGAAACCGTCGTGGGTTTCTTTTTTAAACATATAATCGTTTTTAGCTTCTGAGTTAAAAAAGGCTTGCCACTCGGTGTAGATGTCTTCAACTAAGCGCTTATCAATCGGATGATTAGATAAAACACCAAAGCCAGTTTCCCGAAGTGATTCAACGAATTGCTGGGCACTGTTTTCAGCGCGGTAATCAATGGTTTCTAATTTCATTTTGGTTTCTACTTGTTATATTTAGTTGTAAATTGACCCGCAGCAAGTGTAGCCGTGCGCTGATGTGGGTGCAAATACTCAGCGACTGTGATCTGGATCAACTGCCGTATTTTCCGTCATTTATGCAGTCGCTTATATGAGTACTTAATATGAGCACTTATATTAGTACTTACTTGAGTGGTAAGATTTTAGTCACCAAATCCGTTAGTATGGGCATTAGATTTGTTGTGATTGGATTGATGTCAGCCGCATTTTGAAGCCGAGTGCAAGAAATCTTGCTTGGAGTGGGTCTTATGTTGGCTTCCTTATAAATCAGCTTCTTAATCAAAGAATATCGAAATACACAACGACGTGAGTCGAAAGGGCATTAATATGAATAAACTGACCGATTTTGAACGCTATGTTATCGAAGAGAAAGGCACTGAACGCCCCTTTAGTGGTGAGTATTATGAGCACGATGCTAAGGGTTTGTATTTATGCAAAAAATGCCATGCCCCCTTGTATCGCTCTGAGCATAAATTTAATGCCCATTGTGGCTGGCCTGCCTTCGATGATGAAATTGCCGGCGCTGTAACCCGCCATATAGACGCTGACGGCCGCAGAACCGAGATTGTTTGTAGCCAGTGCGGCGGTCACTTGGGGCATGTCTTTGAAGGTGAAATGTTAACACCTAACAATATCCGTCACTGTGTTAACTCCGTATCTATGGTGTTCAAAGGGATGGATGATGCTGTTGAACCAGCACCTAATCACTTTGCGACTTTTGGTGCTGGGTGTTTTTGGTGCGTCGAAGCGATTTTTAAAAGCCTAAAGGGCGTGGTGAATGTCACTTCAGGTTATGTCGGCGGCGAAGCCCATGATGCCGATTATAAATCTGTTTGCTCGGGCCAAACCGGCCATGCTGAGGTTGTGCATATCGAGTTCAACCCTGAGGAAATTGATTTTACGACGCTATTACAGGTCTTTTTTGAGAGCCATGATCCGACCACGCTTAATCGTCAAGGTAATGATAAGGGGCCACAATATCGTTCCGTGGTGTTTACCCATAATGCTGAGCAGATAGAGCAAACTACCGCTATGCTTGCTCAGTTAGCAGTAGCCAAGGTTTTTGATGCGCCGATAGTGACTCAGGTTTCAGCGTTTGATACTTTTTATCCCGCTGAAAATTATCACAATGACTACTTCGCTTTACACGGTGAGCAGCCCTATTGTCAGATGGTCGTGCGTCCTAAAGTGGAAAAAGTGAAAGCCTTGTTTGCAAGATTGCAGAAGGCTTAAGCGATTTAGCACAAGGTGTTAAATACAAAAACGCCACCGATAAAGGTGGCGTTTTTATGGGGTTTCTAAAGTGCAAAACCTAGTTGTTCTCTTAACAAGCCGCTTAGCTATCGATTTAACGATTAGCGTAACTTTTGATTCGCTACCGACGCAACTATCGGCTTTCAGTTAACCATTGGGCGTATTGTTTAGTGTAATAGCTGACAATCAAATCTGCACCCGCCCGCTTTAAGCCGATAAACGTTTCAGTCACCACCGCACGCTCATCCAACGCGCCCGCAAGGGCGGCAAATTTAATGCCCGCATATTCACCGCCGACTTGATAGGCGGCGAGTGGCAAGTGGGTTTCTTGTCTTAAACGGCTGAGCACATCTAAGTAGGGGGTGCCAGGTTTAACCATCAGGATATCGGCGCCTTCGGCTTCATCTAATGAGGCTTCTAACAGGGCTTGACGACCATTAGCATAATCCAGTTGATATCCCTTGCGATTTCCGCTGAGTTCACAATCAACCGCTGCTCTAAAAGGACCGTAAAAAGAAGAGGCGAATTTTGCCGAGTGGGCCAGAATCGCCACATGTTCAAAACCTGCGGCATCGAGCCCTTGGCGAATGGCTTTCACTTGACCGTCCATCATGGCCGATGGTGCTAACATATCAGCGCCCGCTTTGGCGGCTGTTATCGATTGCTTAACTAAATTTTCGACTGTGAGATCGTTGCAGACTTCATTATTGTGCACCACGCCGCAATGGCCGTGATCTGTGTATTCACAAAAACAAATGTCGGGGATCACCATCATCTCAGGCACGGTAGCTTTAATGGTGCGCACCATACGGGCGAGTAAACCATTGTCGTCCCATGTATCGCTGCCTTTATCATCTTTAGTGTGCGAAATCCCAAAGGGCATCACATAGCGGATCCCTAGGGTGTAAAGCTCGCGAACTTCATCCGCCAGTGCGCTCTCAGGTAAACGGCTGATGCCAGGTAGCGTGGAGATAGGCACGGCATGGGTGATGTGCTCTTCAATGAACAGGGGATGGATAAGATCGCTCAGCGAAATATGGGTTTCGCGCAGCAGATCGCGCATTGCTTCTGAATTACGTAAGCGTCTTAAGCGACGCAATGGAGGCGTGTTTAACATGAAATGTCCTTATCGAAGGCGGGTTAAAGCAATCGTACAATACTAAGGGAATGGCAAGGGATAAATTCGCCCCTTACTTTTCTGCTCTGACAATCAAAGTTGAAAAAGTTTCCCCAAGCGAGCTATATTCATTAATGAGTTTATTGATCATTGACTTAGATCACATAAATCCATCTCGTCCAGATTTGCGACTGAATATCATGCGAGCGCTATTTTAGCTGAGTTGCTTGCTTAGCCCTTTGTTTTCGGGCATTTGATGTTATTATTTGCGCCAGTTTTCTCATGGCATATTCGCGCAATACAGATTATGTAAATTTGATGCGAAATCTTGCCCGCTAATCCGGTTTTGAAATGACAATAACACACGAACACTCTGCTTGTATTCTTGCCTTAGACACTTGTACCGAATCCTGCTCAGCTGCGCTGCAATACCAAGGTCAGATGTATGCTGAACTTGCCGATGCACCGCGTGAACACAGTCAACGTCTGCTGCCTATGGTCGATTCAGTGCTCAAGCAAGCGGGCATTCGCTTAGATAAAGTGACTGCGATTGCTTACGGACGAGGCCCTGGCAGTTTTACGGGGATCCGCATCTGCACTAGCATGACGCAAGGTCTGGCACTGGGGTTAGATTTGCCTGTGATTGGTATTTCAACCTTAGCGGCAATGGCACAAATGGCGATTAGCGAGCATCAAGCCGAGCAAGTTTTGTGCACCATTGATGCGCGCATGGGCGAAGTGTACTGGGGCCAGTTTGTGGCCGTTGACGGTATTGCAACGCTTGTCGGTAAAGAAGTGGTCAGTTCACCTGCGGACGTACAACTTCAGCTCGATACTCAAGCGCCAATTGTGGGCTGCGGCACAGGTTTTGATGCTTATCCCGATTTGCTGGCACTCGGCAAGGGGATTTTAGCTCTCGAGGCCGTGAAATATCCCGATGCAAAGGCTATGCTGATATTGGCTGAAGCAGGCATAAAAGCTGGACTGACAACCTCGGTCGATGAGCTTGAACCTGTGTATTTACGTGATACAGTCACATGGAAAAAGTTACCCGGTCGTGAATAAGCTGTTCTTTGCCTGAGTATCTGCGATAGAATCTCAGGCGACTGATACTAAGCATTCTTTACGATGAATGGCTTAACGATGGATAGTGCAAACTTAAGGCTTCTTGATGCAAGTTAATGTGAATCAAATGAGTTTGACGAATGCTGTAGCGAGTAATAGACCCGCTATCGCTCAGGGGCTGACTGCGCCTGAATCGTCACGCCCAGTGATTGAGCAAGATGCCGTCGAAGCCCTTAGTTTAGAAACTCAGCCTAAAAGTAAAAGTGCAGCGGGAAATTTACAGTCAAGGCTCGGCGCCCACCTCGAGTATGAGCAAGATACTCGCGGCCATCAGGGGGCGATTGCCCAATATTTACAAACCCAACATGCCGCCAAACGCGATGAAATTCAGCAAATGGTGGGTGTTGACTTGTATGCTTGAGCATCAAAAAACGTCTTCTAGTTCAACCTCGCGATTTTCCTCTTCTAAACTGACAGGCTTAGCCACAAGTGGTGTGCCAAGCCGTGGTTTGTTTATTATCGAGCTAGTTTTAGCTTTATTGATAACTCGAATTCCCTATTTGAGCGTGCCGTTTAAATGGCTTGAAAGCTATTTTCATGAACTGTCCCATGGCATTGCAACGATTTTAAGCTCAGGCGTGGTCAGCCATATTCAGTTGTTTCCGAACGGCGCAGGATTTTGTTTTAGCCAAGGCGGCTCGCCGATGTTTATTGGCTTTGCAGGGTATTTTGGTGCGGCCTGTTGGGGATATTTAATCTATTTATTAGCGACTTGGCCAAAGGGGATCCGCGTGAGTTTTGCCTTGCTAGGTGCCTTAGTCGTGCTAAGCGGCTTGCTTTGGGGCAGGGATATTCTCACGTTAGCGATTTTAGCTGTGCTGACTATTATTTTGTTGTTACCGCTTAAACTCAGTCAAAACAAAATGTTGACTCAGTTTTTGCGTATTATTGGCTTGATGATCATGCTTAATGCGCTTGCGAGTCCGACAGTGTTGCTCGGGCTTGATGGTCAAGGTGATGCAGTGATGTTGGCCGAGCGTTCTTGGATCCCCGCGTGGATTTGGGTGGGATTATGGTTATTAACCAGTGCCTGCGCTTTGTATTTTGCGTGGCGCCGTGTCGATAACGCTGCGAGTCGTTAGTTCTCAAGCTTGTTTAAGGCCTCAGTCGTCTAGTGTTTTCCCCATCGTTTTTCTGCTTTGAACTTTGTTGATTTAGGTAAAGGTGATTTTGCTCATCACTTTGAGCTATAACCACTTATGTCGCTTAAAGCTTAGTTTTCCGACTTCTATTCCTTGGATTTTTGGCCATTGGCTGCTAGGTTAAGCCTTCGGTATCCATGGAGAATTACAATGAAAAAAGTCACCTTAGTTGCCAGTCTGCTGCTTGCTGGTTTATGTTCGAGTGTTACCTATGCCGATGAAAGCTTAGATAAAGTCTTAAAAAGCGATTTTCGTCAGGCTAAAAATGCCAGTCGTGACGTTTATCGTCATCCCGCTGAAACCTTAACTTTTTTTGGCATTACCCCAAAACAGACTGTGATTGAACTCTGGCCGGGTAATGGCTGGTACAGTGAAATATTAGGGCCTTATCTTGCTAAAGAGGGCCAATATATCGCAGCCAGTTTCGAAACGGCTCCTGCGATAGATACTCCCGGAAATCGTTATCGCGCTAACGCGGGTACTAAGTATGCTGCGTGGATGACGGCCAATAAAGACGTCATGGGCAATGCTAAGATTGTTACCTTCGATCCTCCACATAAGATGGATTTAGGCGCTGACGGTAGTGCTGATCTGGTATTAACCTTCCGAAATCTACATAACTGGGCATCAACAGATCAGTTGGAAAACGTGTTTGCCGCGTCTTATAAAGTGTTGAAGGACGGCGGTATCTTTGGCGTGGTAGAGCATAGAGCTAACGAAGGAATGAACTTCAGCACTGGCTATATGGATCAAGCGGCTATGGTTGCTTTAGCCAAAAAAGCAGGTTTTACCTTAGTTGAAAGTGCAGAAATCAATGCGAACCCCAAAGATACGAAAGATTACGCCAAAGGTGTTTGGACGCTACCGCCCTCTTTTGCCTTGGGTGATACCGATAAAGAAAAATACCAAGCGATCGGTGAAAGTGACCGTATGACACTTAAATTTGTCAAAAAATCATCTTAATTACCTGACATCAGAGGCATTATGTGGCAATCTTTCGCCCCCAAAAATCAAATCGAATTTGTATTACCTCATATTACGGTCGCGGGCCGATTATGGGGGGCGAAGGATAAACCTTTATTGCTTGCCTTACATGGTTGGTTAGATAATGCCAACAGTTTTGAACCCTTAGCAGCGCATTTACTTGATTATCAAGTGCTTGCCATTGATTGGCCAGGACACGGCTTTTCTGCACATAGGCCGGGACACTATCCACTGCATTGGATTGATTATTTGTATGATTTAGACGCGTTGTTAACGGCATTACCGCAAAAGCCAGCGGCAATGATTGGGCATTCGCTCGGCGGTATTATTGCCTCAGCTTATACGGCGACGTTTCCCGAAAAGGTTAACAAGCTGGTATTGATTGAAGCGTTAAGCCCCTTGTCTGAGTTGCCAACGCAAGCTAAGGCGCGATTGAAAAAAAGCTTCTATCAGCATGAGAAGTATTTAACTCAGAAACATGGGCAGGCAAAGATTTACGACAGTATAGATACTGCGGTGCGGGCGAGGGCACATTTAACAGGACTTGCCGAACCTTGGTGTCGTTTGTTGCTCGATCGTAATATGCAGCCCGAAGGTGATGGCATAGGTTGGCGTAGTGATCCTCGATTAAGATTAGATTCACCCCAACGATTAACCTTCGCCCAAGTTGATGCCTTGATGCAGGACATCAATGTCGAAACCTTATTAATTTGTGGCAAACAGGGATTTAGCCAGTTGCAGAGCGCGATACCTAAGGCCAGAACGTGGTTCAAGCATTTGTTTGAGCACATAATTGAGGGCGATCATCATGTGCATATGGACAATGCCGAAGGCGTTGCACGTTTGATCCGCAAATTCGTTTAATAGGTTGCTTATATGGGTATAAAAAAGACGCTAGGTTTTTTGTTTTTTTTATGTGATGATGATCAAAATTAAAACGCTCGTATGATTTATGACGAGTAAATCAATAACTATAAAATGTAAGCCGGTATTTTAACTCGGTATTTATCGAGTCTTGACGCTTGTATGGATATTGTTTCCGCAGTTGTGGGGATTTAGGAGAGAGTAGTGGATCAGCCTTGGATTAATCATTTGCCAGAAGATGTGCCTGCTGAAATTAATGTGGAACAATACTCATCGCTTGTCGACATGTTCGAGACAGCGGTGTCTAAGTATGAAGATCAACCTGCATTTATCAACATGGGTGCCACGCTAACCTATCGTAAATTGGAAGAACGCAGCCGAGCATTCGCTGCGTATTTACAAAATGAATTAAAGCTTGAAAAGGGCGACCGTGTCGCCTTGATGATGCCAAACCTGTTGCAGTATCCCATTGCACTGTTTGGTGTTTTGCGTGCAGGTATGGTGGTTGTTAACGTTAACCCACTTTATACACCGCGCGAACTTAAACATCAGTTGATTGACTCTGGCGCTAAAGCCATTGTGGTGGTGTCAAACTTCGCCCGCACTTTAGAAGAAGTGGTCGATCAAACTCCCGTTGAAAGCGTGATTATCACCAGTTTAGGTGATCAATTAAGTGCGCCAAAACGCACCTTAGTGAACTTTGTGGTGAAGTACATTAAGAAGTTAGTGCCAAAATACGATTTACCCCATGCTTTATCAATGCGCGATACCTTATCAACGGGTCGTCGCATGCAATACATCAAACCTGAAGTCACTAACGATGATTTAGCGTTTTTACAATACACAGGTGGCACCACTGGGGTCTCTAAAGGCGCTATGTTGACCCATGGCAATATTGTCGCAAACGTGTTGCAGGCCGATGGTGCATATTCTCCCGCTTTAAACGATGGCAGTGAGTTTGTCGTAACGGCCTTGCCGCTGTATCACATCTTCGCCTTGACCGTGAATTGCCTGCTGTTTTTGCACAAAGGTAGTCAGAATTTACTCATCACCAATCCTCGCGATATCCCAGGATTTGTGGCTGAGTTGAAAAAGTATCCTTTCACCGCATTAACTGGGGTAAATACCTTATTTAACGCTTTAGTGAACAGTGATGATTTTTCCCAGTTGGATTTCTCACGCTTAAAACTCTCTATCGGTGGCGGCATGGCGGTACAGAAAGCCGTGGCGGATAAATGGCAAACCATTACTAAAACCCGTTTACTTGAAGGTTATGGTCTGACGGAAGCCTCACCCTTATTAACCTGTTGTCCATATAACTTAGACGGTTATAACGGTTCAATTGGTTTTCCTGCACCTTCGACACTGATCCAAATCCGTAATGATGACGGCAAGGTATTAGCCCAAGGCGAAACCGGTGAACTGTTCGGTAAAGGTCCTCAGGTGATGAAAGGCTATTGGCAACGTCCTGAAGAAACCGCCAAAGTAATCGACACTGACGGCTGGTTAGCCACGGGTGATATTGGTTACATGGATGAGAAAGGTTTCTTCTATATTGTCGACCGTAAGAAAGACATGATCTTAGTCTCAGGATTTAATGTATTCCCTAACGAAGTCGAAGAAGTGGTCGCACTTCATCCCAAAGTGATTGAAGTGGCTGCCGTTGGTGTGCCAAACGACGCCAGTGGCGAGTTAGTGAAGGTATTTGTGGTGGCAAAAGATAAATCTTTAACCGCTGAAGACATCATTAAGCACTGCCGTATTCATTTAACGGGATATAAAGTGCCGAAGCTGGTAGAATTTAGGGACGAGTTACCTAAAACCAACGTGGGTAAAATCTTGCGACGAGAGCTTAGAGACGAAGCTAAGCGCGCGTAAGATTGAAGCCGGCATTTGCCGGCTTTTGTTTTTATGGACTGTGATTGACCCACAGGATCTGGAGAAGAATTTGTCAGCGTTTCAATATGTGAGTGATGAAGTAAGCCTTAATGCCCTCGTTGCCCAATATAAACAGAGTAAGATACTCGTGTTAGATACCGAGTTTGTTCGTACTCGTACTTATTATGCCAAGTTAGGTTTGATCCAAGCCTATGATGGTAAAACCTTAGCTTTGATTGATCCGGTGGCTTTACCTGATTTAGCCCAGTTTTGGGCGCTGTTATCGGACCCGAATATCGTTAAGCTAGTGCATTCCTGCAGTGAAGACTTAGAAGTTTTTGCGCACTACGGTAAATGTCAGCCTACGCCTTTGTTTGATAGCCAAATTGCCGCCTCTTTGTGTGGTATGGGTCATGGGGTGGGTTATGCCAAGTTAGTTGAAACTTGTCTTGGTGAAGTGATCGATAAAGGTGAGTCGCGTACAGATTGGATCCGTCGTCCTTTAACGGAAGCCCAGTTAAGCTACGCCGCCAATGACGTCCTGTATTTGTATCAGCTCTATCCTCAACTGGAAGCGAAACTTAGCGCCCAAGGGCGTTTAGCTTGGTTATACGAGGAAGGGGAAAGGATGACTCTGGGCAGGCTTGCCGATCCTGATCTCGATACAGCCTATTTGAAAGTGAAAAATGCTTTTCAACTCACTGAAATTCAATTGGCTTACCTTAAAGTGCTCGCCAAATGGCGCCTCGAAAAAGCCTTAGTTCGTGATTTAGCCTTAGGTTTTGTGATCAAAGATCATGGTCTTATTGCATTAGCGAAGAAGCAACCTAAAACTTCGGCTGACTTGTTTAAGCTCAATGACTTGACCGAACAGGAAAAACGCATTCACGGCAAAGATTTATTACGTGTGCTACAAACTGCGGATTTGGTGAATTTACCCGAGTTAGTGGATGTATTGGCGTTAAAATCAGGCTACAAATCGGCCTTTAAAGCGATTAAAAGCTGTTTGGTCGAATTATGCGAAAAGCATGATGTGCCGCAGGAAATGCTCGGTTCTAAACGTCATATCCATGAGTTTTTGCAATGGCGTTGGGATAAGCAACAAGGGGATTTACCGGCAGTGTTATGCGGTTGGCGAGGGGAATTAGCAACTGAGGCTTTAGCAAAGCTTCAGGTCTAGTGCTTAATATTTCGTACTTGAATCAATTGCTGAAAAACATCCACACCAAAATGTCATCTTCAATTGAAGATGACATTTTTTGTATCATCGACTTATCTGTCAGGCAAAGTGACGTTAAGCTCGAGTACCGACAGGTTGGCGTCGTTTTGATCTAACTGCACAGAAACTTGATCATCAGAAATCGGCACATATTTGCGAATAACGGCAATGATCTCTTGTTTCATCTGTGGGAAATAATCGGGAGTGTCCCTTTGTCCACGTTGATGAGCCACGATGATCTGTAGGCGCTCTTTTGCCATTACCGCAGTGCTAGGCTTTTTCTTGCTTTTGAAATAGTCGAGTAAAGACATAATTAGCTACCAAATATCCGTTGTAAGAAACCTTTCTTTTCTTCCGTAATAAAGCGTACTGGTACATCTTCACCCAGTAAGCGTGCGACTGTATCACTGTAGGCTAACCCCGCATCACTTTCTTGGTCGATAATCACAGGTACGCCTGAGTTAGAGGCTTTCAGTACAGATTGTGACTCAGGAATAACGCCGAGTAACTCAATGGCCAGAATTTCTTGAACATCGTCAACACTCAACATTTCGCCCGATTTTACACGGCTCGGTGAATAACGAGTCAAGAGTAAATATTCTTTTATCGGCTCTAGATTCAGTTCTGCGCGGCGTGATTTGCTTTGCAGCATACCTAAAATACGGTCTGAGTCGCGTACTGAGCTGACTTCTGGGTTCGTGGTCACAATAGCGATATCGGCAAAATACAGTGCCATCATAGCGCCTTGCTCAATCCCAGCGGGAGAGTCACACAGAATAAACTCAAAGTCTTTGGCCAAATCGTCTAAAACACGGCCAACACCTTCTTTGGTCAGTGCATCTTTATCACGGGTCTGTGAAGCGGGTAAAACGAATAACTTATCGCAGCGTTTATCTTTGATCAGCGCTTGATTTAAATTGGCTTCACCATTGATCACATTAACGAAGTCATAAACAACACGACGCTCGCAACCCATGATCAAGTCTAAGTTTCGTAAACCTATATCGAAATCAATAACGACTGTCTTGTGTCCTTGCATGGCAAGACCGGTCGCAATTGCAGCACTCGATGTGGTTTTACCTACGCCGCCTTTACCTGAAGTGACAACAATAATTTGTGCCATGTTTCTCTCTATCCTTTGTTCTGCCATTTAGAGGGGCAATGATTCAACCATAAGCGACTCACCGTTTAGGCGAATGCAGCCGCTTTTATCTGAGCTATGTTGTTGTAGATTTTCAGCGAGCCAATATTGCCCTGCTATTGAAACGAGTTCGGCCTCCAGAGAGTGGGCAATGATAACGGCGCTGGTATCGCCCGCGGCGCCTGCCATGGCTTTCCCTCGTAATGCGCCATAGATATGAATGCTACCATCTGCGATGACTTCTGCGCCATTGCCTACCGCACCAAATATGATTAAATCACCATTTTTTGCGTAGACTTGTTGGCCTGAACGAATATTTTGCTTCACTATTTTAGTTTGGCGCGGGGCCGGCGGCGGGGTACTGCTCTGTTTTCCCGCTTTGACTATGGCAAGGCCTAAGTCTTTTGCTTGTTTACTGAGTACGGTTGTCGCGCCCGTTATGCCAACAATCACTAATTGACGTGAGATCAGCAGATCCTTTAACGCACTTAAATTCAAGCTGTCGTGCTGAATGGCACTCAGATTGACGACTAAAGGAGCACCCAGAAAAAACTGAGGAGCCTGTGCCAATTTATGGTCTAATTCAGTCATGACAGCTTGTAAATCGCTGCTATTAATATGAAGCACTGAAAGAGTAAAAGAAGCGCCTTTTAACTCTAAGCTAGGTTTTGACATCCCGGCACTATTCTCCAGAAATCATCAGTCGGTTCGCTGATTTTACAATTAAATTACTAGGCGACCATGTTATAGTGTGCCCCATTGACTGGCAAGTTTGAACTATTGGATATTTGATTCTTATGCTATGTGCCGTTTATAAAAGTAGCCGAAAGGCTGATACTTATTTATTTGTGAAGAAAAGAGATTGTTTTGACGATGTTCCAGTGCCTTTGATGGAAATGTTTGGCGTGCCAAAGTTGGTGATGGTGTTTCCTATCGCTAAACGCGACGCGTTAGGAATGGCAGATATACATAAAGTCAGAGCAGCAATGGCAGAAAATGGCTTTTATTTACAAATTCCACCACCTCAGGTGAATTTATTGGCTGAGCATAAGCTGAGCCTTGGGATCAAAGATTAACCAGGTAGCATCAAGACGCTGCTAATGAGCTCAGGCGCGTCAAACCACACTCGTTAATCTCAGTGGCATTGCGTATCTGACGACAAATTAGTGTAAAATAGCCCGCATTGAGCGGGTTTTTTATTAAGAAGATATAGTTAATCATGGCATTTTGGCAGAGTAAAACATTAGCGCAGATGAGCACAACCGAGTGGGAATCCCTGTGTGACGGTTGTGGTAAATGTTGTTTAAACAAGTTGATAGATGATGAAACCGAAGACTTGTATTACACCAATGCAGCTTGCCTTTTGCTCGATCATCAAACGGCAGGCTGTCAGCATTACAGTGACCGTTTCACCCATGTCCCCCAATGTACAGTGATCACGATTGATAATATCCATGAGTTAACTTGGTTGCCCGACAGTTGTGCCTATCGCCGCCTAGCGGCAGGGCGTGAGCTACCGAGTTGGCATCCGCTGCTCACAGGCTCCAAAGAAGCGATGCATTTAGCGGGTATGTCGATCCAAGGCAAGGTGGTGGATGAAAGACGCGTGAAGGATATTGAAGATCATATCGTGCTATGGCCACTTAAAGACGTGGATTAACAGACGTGAATTCATTTTGCCGTAGCGTTATCGATTGAAAATTAACTTATTAATTGAAACGACACTTGTTGATTGGAACGTGACCGTCAGAATGAAAACAACAAGGGAGCGATTATCGCTCCCTTGTGCATTTTGGGTGTTAAGTGAATTTAAATTCCATCAAATAATGCGCAGCTAGATTTTTAATCCCACCATCAACTGATCCAGTTGCCCCGCAGTCGCTTGCAGCTCATCACAACCTGAAACCGACTGGTTGGCCGATTGCTCCACATCGTGTGATTGGTTGCGAATTTCCATTAAGTTAGTCGCAATCTCGTTGGCCACTGCCGATTGCTCTTCGGCCGAGGTCGCAATTAGCACACTCATTTCAAACACTTTGTTGCTGTGGTGGGCGATAAACTCTAAGTCTTTACCCGTTTGCAGTACGTGTTGTTTACCTTCATTGGCTTGATTCACAGTACGCGACATCACTTGTGTCAGATTGCGAGTACCCGATTGCAGTGATTCGATCATGGTTTTGATTTCAACCGTTGCGGCCTGAGTTCTCCCCGCTAAAGTACGTACTTCATCAGCCACCACGGCAAAGCCACGACCTTGTTCACCGGCGCGCGCCGCTTCAATTGCCGCGTTGAGGGCCAGTAGGTTGGTTTGCTGGGAAATCGCATTAATGGTTGACACCACTTCATCAATTTTACTGGCGTTGTCATTGAGTACACCTACCGCATTTGAGGCTGCGGAGATTTCATCCGATAACACATCGATGGCCTTAACTGTGGTTTCAATATCCTTCCCGCCCGCGCTAACCTGTTGATTGGCTTCTTGGGTTTCGGCTGAGGATTGTTCGGCATTGCGGGCAACTTCTTTCACTGCGGCGGTCATTTCTTCCATTGCCGTCGCTAAGGAGTCCAGATGTTGTCTCTGGTTTATCGCCAAGGATTGACCTTGCTGCGCAGTGCTACGAAACGATGATACAACTTCGCGTATTTTAGCGGTCGATTCTGCGATTTGCTTTACTAAGGTATGTTGACGTTCTACTAAGGTATCTATGCTGATGGCTAAGATACTGAACTCGTCCTTCACTTCGAAGAAGTTTAAACGCCCCGTTAAATCACCCGATGCGGCCCGTTTTAATGCCATCACCGTCGTATAAAGTGCGCCGCCTACGAAGGTTGAAATGTAATAGCTGAACAAAAATAGCACAAACAAGAGTGCCGCCATTAGGCCATAAACCAGCAGGTTATCGTTGGCGAGCAAGGCATCAATTTCTTTGCTGTCTAGGGGAATAATCGTGATCAGGTTTTGATCGTTAACTCGACTCACTGCTCTTGGTTGCTTACCGCTATCATCGATACCACCGCCACTGCGAGCGATGGATTGCGCTTTACTGTCGGCTTCATTTACCGAAACAATGCTGACATTACCTTCAATTTCGCGACTTATCTGGCTAAGGATAGTTTGGCGTTCTTGCTCTGGTAGTTTGTTATATAAGCTGCCAGTGACTTGGTTGATTTGTTGTGAAGCATTTTGCAGACTGTTGAGCTGTCCTTGAATTAAGGTTTGCTGGGATTGGTTATCTAGGAAAAGCGCCAGTCCAACAATCATCAACATAGGAACGATAGAGAGAATAGCGAATTTAGTTTTTAAGGTCATATGGATAAGATATTGATCTATCCAGCGAAATTTTACTTCTTTCATGAGTGCCTCGATAAAATGGGCTGTGAACCGAATGTATATCGGTTAGTTTGCCATAGACTTTATAGTTTTCTGTTTTGTAATGATTTATATGGTTAATGTAGTCTAATTGCAGTCATTATTGTGTTGTTTGCTGCAATTTTGGCAAGGTACAGGTGTGAGTTTACAGTTTAGTTACAAATGCTGCTAGTGGCTGAAAGCGGAAGTTGTTTACGTCAGAATCGAGGTTTGGGTTTCCCCTTGAGCAAAACTCAGGCTCTGAACTGGGGTAACACATGAATTTGCATGATAAAAACCCCCAATAAGCCCTAGTAATATGCCGCTCGCTCGCGTAAAATTTCTATCCTTTTATTTCGTTATAGCTAGCAAAGCGTCTGGCATTAACGCCCGATAACCTGAGCACCCAAATAGCCTGAAAGTTTGGCGCCCATAGCACTTGTTTATCAAGCGCGACTATGCAATGGAAGAGAAAATGCAGCAGTTAACTGAGATCGTAGAACAAGCCTTAGTCATTATTGACCAGGCCAGTGATCTAAAAGCACTGGATGATATCCGTGTCGATTACCTTGGTAAGAAAGGTAAGATCACCGACATGATGAAAATGATGGGTAGCTTAAGCCCTGAAGAAAAGCCAGCCTTTGGCCAAGCGGTCAATGATGCTAAACAGGCGATTCAACAAAAATTAACTGAGCGCATCGATGGTCTGAAGAGTTCGGAATTGGAAGCCAAATTAATCGCTGAAAAGATTGATGTGACTTTGCCAGGCCGCACCCAAGAGATCGGTGGCTTACATCCTGTGACTCGAACCATTGAGCGCATCGAAACCTTTTTCGGGGAATTAGGGTTCTCGGTAAAGCAGGGGCCTGAAATTGAAGATGATTTCCACAATTTCGACGCACTGAATATCTCTGAGCACCATCCTGCGCGTGCTGATCATGATACCTTTTATTTCAATCCTAAACTGATGCTGCGTACCCAAACTTCGGGCGTGCAAATCCGTACTATGGAAACTGAAAAGCCACCATTACGCATTATTTCTCCGGGCCGTGTTTATCGTAACGATTACGACCAAACTCACACGCCTATGTTCCACCAAGTGGAAGGGCTTTTGGTTGATGAGCATGTGAACTTTGCCGAATTGAAAGGCATTTTGCATGACTTCCTGCGTAACTTCTTCGAAGAAGATCTGCAAGTGCGTTTCCGTCCATCTTACTTCCCATTCACTGAACCTTCAGCGGAAGTGGACGTGATGGGCAAAAATGGTAAATGGCTAGAAGTGCTTGGCTGCGGTATGGTACATCCGAATGTGCTGCGCAGCGTTGGCATAGATCCAGAAAAATACTCTGGTTTTGCTTTTGGTATGGGTGTCGAGCGCTTAACTATGTTGCGTTACGGCGTAAACGATTTACGTGCGTTTTTCGAAAACGACCTACGTTTCCTGAAGCAATTTAAATAACGGAGCTGTAATAGCATGAAATTTAGCGAATCTTGGCTTCGTGAATGGGTAAACCCTTCAGTCAGCCGTGAAGCATTATCCCACCAGATCACTATGGCCGGTCTCGAAGTCGATGACGTTGAAGCCGTGGCTGCCGATTTTAGCGGTGTAGTGATTGGTGAAGTGGTTGAGTGTGGTCAGCATCCCGATGCCGATAAACTGCGCGTGACCAAAATCAACGTTGGTGGTAGTGAACTTATCGATATCGTCTGCGGTGCACCAAACTGCCGTCAGGGTCTTAAAGTGGCCGTGGCTATGGTTGGCGCCGTATTACCTGGCGATTTCAAAATCAAGAAAGCCAAGCTGCGTGGCATGCCATCAGAAGGCATGTTGTGCTCGTACAGTGAGCTTGGCATTAACGTCGAAAGCGATGGCATTATCGAATTGCCATTGGACGCGCCACTTGGCACTGACATCCGCGATTATCTGCAACTTAATGATGCCGTTATCGATGTGGATTTAACGGCTAACCGTGCCGATTGCTTAGGCATGGCAGGTCTTGCCCGTGAAGTAGGCGTGTTAAACCGCCAAACAGTGGTTGAGCCACAGTGGCAAGCCGTTACGCCAACGACAGATGCACAGGTCACGATTAACGTTAACGCGCCTGCAGCGTGTCCACGTTACTTAGGCCGTGTGGTTAAAAACGTTAATGTGAAAGCGCCTACGCCATTATGGATGCAGGAAAAACTGCGCCGTAGCGGTATTCGCTCTATCGATCCTATCGTAGACATCACTAACTTTGTGTTGATTGAATTCGGTCAACCTATGCACGCTTTCGATCTTGCCAAATTAACAGGCGATATCCAAGTGCGTTTAGGCACTGGCGAAGAGAAAATCACCCTGCTTGATGGCAGCGAAGTGACCATCCCAAGCGATACCTTAGTGATCGCCGATGATGTGCGTCCATTAGCCCTTGCTGGTGTGTTTGGCGGCGAATATTCAGGCGTGAGCGACACGACCCAAGACATACTGCTTGAATGTGCCTTCTTCGCGCCGCTTGCCATTATGGGTAAGTCACGTCGTTTAGGTTTGCACACAGATTCATCACACCGCTTTGAGCGTGGTGTTGACCCTGAGATGCAACACAAGGTTATCGACCGTGCTACGCGTTTAGTACTGGATATCTGTGGTGGTGAAGCTGGCCCTGTAGTGGAGGCTAAATCAGAGGCTGATTTACCCAAACCTGCACAAATCGTTTTACGTCGTAGCAAGTTAGATCGAATTTTAGGCCACCATGTACCAGACACAGATGTGGTCGAAATTCTACAACGTCTCGGCTTCAGTGTGGTTGTGGGCCAAGATAGTTGGCAGGTCACTACCGCGACTTATCGTTTTGATATGGCGATTGAAGAAGATTTGATCGAAGAAGTGGCCCGTATTTACGGTTATAACAATATCCCGAATACGGCGCCTGTTGCTGCGCTGCGTATGTCAGATCATAAAGAATCTGACTTAAGCCTAAAACGCGTGCGTGCCTTATTGGTCGCTCGTGGTTTCCAAGAAGCGGTAACCTACAGCTTTGTCGATCCAAAACTGCAAAATCTGGTTCATCCTGGTTTAGACGCTATGGTGTTACCAAACCCAATTTCCAGTGAAATGTCGGCCATGCGCCTGTCAATGTTCACCGGTTTATTGGCCGCCGTTGGCTACAACCAAAGTCGTCAACAGAGTCGCGTGAGACTTTTTGAAACTGGCCTGCGCTTTGTTCCTGATATCAATGCAGAATCCGGTGTAAGACAGCAAGCAATGCTCGCTTGTGTCATTACTGGGCTCCAAAATGATGAACATTGGGCTATGGAATCGAAAACTGTTGATTTTTTCGACCTTAAAGGTGATTTAGAAGCAATTATCGGCTTGACAGTTTCCGCATCAGAATTTAGCTTTAGAGGAGCGACGCATTCTGCTCTCCATCCGGGGCAATGTGCTGAAATATTGAGAAATGATCGAGTGATCGGTCATATAGGTGCAATCCATCCTAGTTTGGAGAAGCCTTTTGGACTCAATGGTAAAACCATCGTTTTTGAGTTGGAATTGGATGCTTTATTGCATACCAGTTTGCCGCTAGCCCAAGCTGTATCTAAGTTTCCAGCTAATCGTCGTGACATCGCAGTCGTAGTAGATGAGAGTGTATCTGCAGGTGATGTAATGAAATTGATAAGAAAAGTTGGCGAAAATCAGTTGGTTGGCATAAACTTGTTCGATGTATACTTAGGTAAAGGTGTTGAACCTGGCAAGAAGAGCCTGGCGATAGCACTTACATTACAAGACACTACTCGTACGCTTGAGGAAAAAGAGATTGCTGAGACCGTTGGTTCAGTCGTTTCTGCCCTTAAGTCCGAGTTCAACGCATCGTTGAGGGATTAAAGTATGGCACTTACCAAAGCCGAAATGGCAGAACATCTTTTTGAAACACTCGGAATGAACAAACGTGTCGCCAAAGAGATGGTTGAGTCGTTCTTTGAAGAGATTCGGGGCGCACTTGAAAGTGGTGAGCAGGTCAAGTTATCTGGCTTTGGCAACTTTGACCTTAGGGACAAGAATCAAAGACCGGGAAGGAACCCAAAAACAGGCGAAGATATCCCAATTTCTGCTCGTCGTGTCGTGACTTTCCGTCCCGGCCAAAAGCTGAAAACTCGTGTAGAAGCAGCAAACACGGGTAAGTAATTTCGTTTGTTTGATGGGAAAGCCACTCCTTAGAGAGTGGCTTTCCTGTTTATTTTTTCGTGCAATATCTCCATTGTTTTTATCCACTGTCTGAGGTGAATTCTTTGTCAAGACAGCCCAAACATTTTGACCGTCGTTTTAAACTCGCCTTATTACACCCTAGATACTGGGCCACTTGGTTAGTGATTGGTCTATTAGTGATTTTCGGACTCATGCCCGCATGGCTGCGTGATCCCATAGCAAGATTATTGGCAAAAATAGTGATGCCAATTGCCAAAAAGCCCATTAGCGTTGCCAGAGCCAACTTAAGGGCGTGCTTTCCTAATCAATCCACCGCCGAGATTGAAGTGTTAATCCGTGAGAACGTGCAAAACTTCGTTTTGGTATTGTTAGCACAGGGCGAATTGCTGGTGCGCTCAAAAGCGCATTTACGTCGTCGAGTTAATTTAATCGGCTTTGAACATGTGACTAAAGCGCAGGCTGCGGGGCAACCGATCATTTTTATCATGCCCCATGTGTGGCCAATCGATTATGCTGGTTTACGCCTTAACCTTGAGTTGCCTATGGTGACTATGGCCAAAGCCCATAAAAACGGGTTATTCAATTGGTTTAGTAATCGTGTACGCAGCAGTTGTGGTGGCCATGTGTATATGCGCGAGGCGGGCATTCGGGCGTTATTGGCTGAGCTTAAGCGCGGTAACAGTTTCTTTTATCTTCCCGATGAAGACTTAGGTCCTGAACAAAGTGTGTTTGCGCCTTTTTTAGGCACAATGAAGGCAACGCTACCTGTTGTTGGGCGTTTAGCGCAGGCGGGGAATGCCCAAGTGTTGCCAGTAAAGATTGGCTACAATCAAACGTCACGCCAATTTGACCTCACTGTGATGACGGCCGTTGCGCCTGAAGACATGGTGGGCAAAGAAAACGAGGCGTTGGCACTGAACAAAGTGGTCGAGCAAGTGATCTTAGCTTATCCAGAGCAGTATATGTGGTTCCTGCGGTTGCTCAAGACGCGCCCAGAGGGTGAGGCTTCTATCTACAGCTGATGTAGCATGACTGAAATAGTGTGGTTTAAAATGGCTTTGAGCTCTGTGTGCTCGAAGCCATTTTTGTGTTGAAGAGCGTTCTTTATTGATAGTATTCTTTATTTATAGAGCGTTTTATCAATAGCGTTGTCGTTAACAATGCGTATCGTGGATGATTAATCCTCGTTCTGCTCCATCTCAAGTTGCATCAGTAACATATCTTCGCCATCGAGTACGCGAGTACGAAAGCTTTGACATGCAGGGCAGACGACCGTGCGCTCACTCAGTACGGATTCAGTCTGGCAGTCTTGGCAAAGTATCACTAGCGGCTGAATTTGCATATTGAGTAGGGCTTCTTTGCAAATCCCATCAAGCTTGAACGTATCGAAGGCCGTTTGTAGCAGGCTAGGTTCAACCCCGCTCATGACTCCCAGTTTGATATCCACTCGGGTGATTTTATCGGCATGATTGGCCAGCGCGTGCTGTTCGCATTGCTCAATCAGGGCACTCACAATCGAATATTCGTGCATCAGCAAATCCTTGGCAGCAGTTCACCTTGGGGAAGATCGAGATAACGCTTAGTATTCCAAGGCGTTCTTAGTACGACTTTCCCCACTAAATCATCACTCACAGTGCCGATTATCGCTGCATGCTCACAGCGCCCAAAGCGTTGCATGATCTCGAGCGCGCCTAAGGCGATGTCGTTGGGAACAGCGAGGATGAAAGTGCCTTCGTTGGCAAGATCCATGGCTTCGAAACCATAGAGTTCGCACAGACCTTTGACTTCATCGCTAACGGGAATACTGGCTTCATTCACTGTGATGCCGACATTGGAGGCGACGGCCCATTCGTTGAGCACCGCCGATAAGCCGCCGCGAGTCGCATCGCGCATCGCATGAATGGGAATATTGGCGGCGATCAATTGCTCGACTATCGGCCAGAGCGTCGCGCAGTCACTTTGTAATGCTGATTCGAGCGTGAGTCCTTCACGCGCCATTAAAATCGCTGCACCGTGGCAGCCAATATCACGGGAGACAATAATGGCATCGCCCACGGTGACATTCGCCGCGGAAATATTGGGACGCAAGATGCGACCAATGCCTGAGGTATTAATAAATAAACCATCGGCGCACCCCTTGGGTACGACTTTAGTGTCGCCGCAGACAATCCGTGCACCACTGTGTTTTAATTCTTTCGCCATACTGCGGACAATCGTAGTTAACTCCTTGATAGAAAAGCCTTCTTCTATGATCACACTACAACTCAAATACTGAGGTTCTGCGCCCATCATAGCGAGATCGTTGACTGTGCCTGCGATGGCGAGCTTGCCGATATCACCGCCGGCAAAAAATAAAGGGGATACGGTGAAAGAGTCTGTGGTAAAGGCATTAGCACCGTGCAAATCGAGTTTAGCAGCGTCTTCTTCGCTGCGAAGGATTGGGTTATCAAACTCGGCAAAAAACAGATCACGGATCAGTTTATTCATTTCTTTGCCGCCACCGCCGTGGCTGAGTTGAATGGATTTATCTTTAAGCGTATCAGCCATGATGTGGTTCCTTGATATCGATACCTTGATAGCGGTAATAGGCATTGCAGGCACCTTCGGAGCTGACCATGCAACTGCCTAAGGGCGTTTCGGGATTGCAGCCGCGGCCAAAAACTTTACAGTCCTTTGGTTTAGCAAGCCCACGAAGTATATCGCCGCACTGGCAGGCTTTATGATCGTCAATTTCCTTCACAGGTAGGCGGTCTTTAAAGCGCAGTTCGGCGTCTCTGTGGGCATATTCGGGTTTAAGCTGCAGCGCTGAATTGGGGATTGGGCCTAGTCCACGCCAGCGAAATTGCGGTCTGACATTGAAGAATTGATTTACTTTGGCCTGCGCCGTGAGGTTGCCGTCCTCCGATACTGCGCGGCTGTATTGGATATCGAGCTCAGCTTTACCCGCGGCTTTTTGGCGCACAATCCGTAAAATCGACTCCATCACATCGACGGGCTCAAATCCTGCCACCACTACGGGCGTGCCATAGTTTTCGACTGTGCTGCGATAGATTTTTGCGCCACTGATCACGCTCACATGGGCTGGGCCGATAAAGGCGTTGACCCTCGCTTTTGGGTCGTGCATCACGGCATCAATTGCGGGTGGCACTAATACATGATTGATATGAAACAGTAGATTTTCGAGTTTTTCTTGTTCGGCCAGTTGTAACAAAATTGCTGTCATTGGGGTTGAGGTTTCAAAGCCAATAGCGAAGAACACTACGGTTTTATCGGGATTGTCGCGGGCAATTTTGAGCGTATCTAAGGGATCGTAAATTGGGCGAATATCGCAGCCCTTGGCCCTAAAACTGGCTAAAGAGCCTTGAGAACCAGGCACGCGGATCATATCGCCCAGCGTCACAAGAATAACATTTTCTTGGGAGGCAAGCGCCGCGGCTTGGTCAATGCGCTCTTTAGGCATAATGCACACTGGGCAGCCAGGACCATGGATAAATTCAATATTATCCGGCAGTAAATCTAGCAAGCCGTATTTCATAATCGTATGAGTATGGCCACCACAGACTTCCATGATATTGATTTGTTGCTTAACCAATTTAGCGGTTAACTGAATATCCCGTGCTAAATTGGCAATCGTTTGGGGATCGCGAAAGCCTTGATAGAGGTGTTTTAGTTCAAGCATGCTTTTTCCTCGGTGCACTCGATAGGGGTGCGCCTTGCGACTTAATCTTGCACTACTGATGGTCAGTGTATGGCTTCATTTTCAAGCTTAGTGACGATTTCTTTGTATAGTTCAATGCTTTGCTGCGCATCTTCCTTATCAATTTTGTTCATCACAAAACCAATATGGATCAACACATAGTCGCCAATTTCCAGTGGCTCATTCATTAAATGACTGCTGACATCGCGGCGCACGCCTAAGGTGTCGACGGTGACGCTCTGGCGCTCAATATCGACCGCCACCACTTGGGAAGGTATGGACAAGCACATTATTGTGCACCTCGAATGTTGTCTTTAAGCCAAGCGGCTACAGCCTGCATGGAGTCGCCGTCTTTAATTGAGACTTCAATAATTTGAGTTGCTGGATTGAGTTTTTTAAGCTGCGCTCTGGCTTCGTCTAGCTTGAAATCAAAATAGGGCAGTAGATCGCACTTAGTGATAAAAACTATATCGGCGCGGCGGAACATCACAGGATATTTTTCAATCTTATCATCACCTTCTGGCACTGATAGCAGCACGATATTTTTGTGAGTGCCCACATCATAACTGGCTGGGCAGACGAGATTACCGACGTTTTCGACAAAGCAAACATCGAGTCCTTCAAGCGGCAGATGATGTAGGGCACCGTGTACCATAAAGGCGTCGAGGTGACAGGCGCTGCCCGTTTGAATTTGATAGGCCTTAATGCCTTTAGCGATGAGGCGGTCGGCATCGCGGGAGGTTTCTAAGTCGCCCTCGATCACCGCATAGTTGAGCTGCGTGTATTCTTTGAGATTTTCTAATAGGGTGGTTTTGCCACTGCCCGGGCTACTCATGATGTTGAAGGCAGTAATGTTATGTGCCTCAAAGTGGGCGCGGTTATGACCTGCTTCGACATCATTTTTATCTAAAATTTTGTGGATGGCTGACAAGGTTTTTTTATCGTTTAACTGAGGATTTGTGTGTAACTCTTGATGGCTATGCTCATGAGTATGTGAATGGTCATGATTATGCTCATGGCTATGGGCATGCGCGCCTAGATGATCATGGTCGTGGCGGGTAAGGGAGCAGCCGCAGTCTTTACACATTTTACCTCTCCTTGTATCGGCAGAGTACGAGGACTTTGCCTGACAAATAATGATTGATGTACGAATCGTTAATTTGGTTACGCTAATGTTGAGTGTGATACAAATTGCGCTACGGATCTTTGATGTTCGTCAGGTTTATGGGGATAAAAATGGCGAGCGAACATCAGGGCTTATCAAATAAGTAAGGTTATTGACTCTGATGAATGCCATACCAAAGTTGGCCTAGGGCGATGCCGCCATCATTGATGGGTATCTGTTTACTGGATAACACTTTATTTCCTTGGGCGCTGAGCTTGCTCAGGCAGTATTCCAATAGATATTTATTTTGAAATACGCCACCGCAGAGCACGGTTGGGAGGTGTTGATACTGGGCAGCATAATCACAGATAGCATCACCTAATGTGTGTAGAAAGGCGCGGGCGATGGCATAGCATCTATTGTCTGTTAGCGGTTGTGCTGTAATCAATTCAACAATTTGCTTGAACATCTCACTGCTGCGCCACTGGTCGATGTCAAGAGGTAAGTTAAGCGAAATGACTTCAAGGGCTAATGCATCGGCGCGATTGGCCGCGGCTTCTATCGACATGCCCGCTTGACCTTCAAACAGTGTGGTTTCGATTAAGCCTAAGGCGCAGGCGAGGGCATCGAACAGTCGTCCGACAGAGGAGGTTTTTATCGCACTGCCGTTCTGCCAGATCTTATGTAAGTTAGTCAGAGTGTTTGGGCGCATGTTGTTTAATATAGGTAATTGCAATGCGAGTACAGCATCGAGACTCATTTGCTCGAATAATAATGCCAGTAACAACCTCACGGGTTGCTTAATGGCTTGCTCGCCGCCTAGCAGGGCTATAGGCTCAAAGTGCGCCAGTCGCTGCGCTTTATCGAGCGTAGTTAATAGCACTTCACCGCCCCATAAACTGCCATCGTCGCCAAGCCCAGTACCGTCAAAACTAAAGCCCAATACGGGATCTCGATATTGATTAACCGCCATTACGCTGAGCACATGGGCATGGTGGTGTTGCACCGATAAACATTGATTTTGACGGGTATCGCTGAGTTTTACACTCGAGTTTGAGTGCATTTCAGCCCAGCGTGAAGGGGCATAATCTGGGTGTTTATCGCAAATAATAAGATTTGGCGTAAAGTGATACAACCGAGCAAAAGTGGCTAAGGTGCGCTCAAAATACTGCTCGGCGCTGACACTGAACAGGTCGCCAATATGGGGACTTAAAAACACATTATTGCCAAAGCCTAAGGCGATGGCATTTTTTTGCTGTGCGCCCACGGCCAAAATCGATTGGGTCAGCGGTATCTCTAAGGGGAAACTTAACGGTGCATAGCCGCGGGCGAGGCGCAATACTTGCACCTCTGCGGAGGAATCAAGTTGCGGCTGGATCACTTGCACCACACTGTCATCACAGCCATTAATAATCGGCCGATTATGATCGACTATCGCATCCACCACATGGCTTAAGTGACTAATAAGCTCATCACAATCAGTGATGATAGGTTCACCGGAAACATTGGCGCTGGTTGCAACTAATGGCCCTTTGAAGAGACCTAATAGCAAATGATGTAGCGGTGTGTAGGGTAAAAATACCCCGAGTTTATTCAGATTGGGGGCGACAGCTAAGCTGAGATCATGTTCGGCTCGGCTGCTCATCAGCACTATGGGCCTTTCCTGCGAACTCAGCACTCGCCACTCGGCATCCGTCCCTGTGACATAGTGCTGCGCCATGGTGATATCCGCCATCATCACCGCTAGCGGCTTGGCTTGGCGCTGTTTTCGCAGCCGGAGTGCGTTGACGGCATTGTCACTTCGGGCATCACAGATTAAGTGAAATCCACCCAATCCTTTAATTGCCAGAATCTGCCCTTGGCGTAATCTGTCAGCCGCTGCTGTCAGTACCGCAAGGTCCGTACTCAATTCAGGTGTGCTGACATTTGAGGAACTGGGAAGGATGTATTCCCCTTGCGGTGTTTTTAAACTGAGTCTGGGGCCACAGGCGGGGCAGCTCACGGGCTGGGCATGGTAGCGGCGGTCGAGTGGGTTTTGATATTCTTTGGCGCACTCGGGACACATGTCAAAATCGGCCATGGCGGTGTTGTGTCTATCATAGGGTAAAGCATTGATAATCGTGTATCGAGGGCCACAGTTAGTGCAGTTGGTAAAGGCATAGCCAAAGTGGCGATCATCAGGATTATGCATGTCGTTCATGCAGTCTTGGCAGGTACTTTTATCTGCCGATACCGCCACCAGTGCACCTATCGGTGAACTTGGGTCATCGTCCTCATGGCTGTCGCTTTTTATAATCTCAAACGTGGTTTCGCTTAATAAAATCGGCAGTGGTATTTGACTGATATTGTCGATACGGGCAAGTGGCGGTGGAGTGGTATTGAGTACAGTGATAAAGCGAGTGAGGTTTTCATCATTACCTTGCAGCTCAATGGTCACGCCCTTGGCATTGTTGAGCACAGTGCCCGTCAGTTGAAACTCAAGGGCATAACGATAGACAAAGGGGCGAAATCCCACCCCTTGTACTATGCCAGTGACGTGCAGCTGACAACGCTTTAACGTGGCTCCTTTGTGGACAAGGTATTCCAATGCCAGCCTTCGTTTTATCTGCAGGTCACAGTGCTTTTTGTGGCGACTATTGTGCCTATGTGGCTTCATACGTTGTGACTTAACTTTTGGCCTCCTAATCATGGGCATTCAGTTGGCGCTGCTTAACGTAAAGTGCCCCAACGACTAAGTTATCGCCGTCTAAATCTAGGCTGCGATTGACCACTAAGGGGAAGTTTTTGCCTAAGCGTAAGCTGATGCGTTTGCACAGGGTTTCATTGATTAATTCATTGCCCGCTAAGGCTATATTGTGCACACCGATATTTAAATCGATATGCTCGATCCAGTTAGATAAATAGTCCGCCAGCGAGTCTTGCATCGCAAAGGCGAGCTGACTCGGATCGTCATTACCTGCAATACGAAAACTTAAGACAGTGCCTAAGGTTTTACACCAATTTAGGCTGCGGTGGGCTTCACCTTTGGTCAGCGGATAATCGATACGCGGTGCATTAGCACCGTGGTAGCGCATGGCGGCGGCCATGAGTGCATCGCTTAGCCTTGCTTGGCTTTGAGTCTCTTCTTGGGTATTGAGGCCAATTAATATGGCTGCAATCGCCCACAGGCTTTGTAAGTTGTCCCGTCTGCCGTGAAGCTTTAGGCTTAAAAGTTTTAGGTAATCTTCGGGAAACAGGCTCTTAAATTTTTGCGCTACGGCTTTTTGTGGACTGCTGTCCAGTTGATGGAAGATTTCGTAACCGTTATCGGGCAGCTCGGGCAGGGCGAAGAAAAGTTCAGTGTCGCCCTTATTATCGCAGGTGACAATTTGACTGGCGTGGGTATGGCTTAAGTAAATGACCGCAGCATTTTTTGCCTGTTTATGACTGGTAAACTTACCGTTGAGCAGCGCACTGAATAGCGCTGCGTCTGCAAGGGTGTGATTTTCTGTGTTGACTGTATTTTGATTATTATCGCTTAGCATACTGGTGCAATGAATATCACTGTCTTCACTTGACGGTACTTGAGTCAATACTGCCACACTCAGTTCGCCTTGGTGCGATCGTGAACGTTTCGCCGCTTGCCATTGGGCTTGATAACCGTGAAAACTGACTTTTTCCCTTAAGGGTTCTGGAGCGATAAAGTGCTTGGTTTGAACCTGTGTAGAGCTTAAATCGTGACTGGCGATTTGTGCCCAAGCACCATCGACCCACGCTAGCTTCGGCCTATTATGCGGCCCTTTAATGTAAACCCAATCGACCCCTTTTTGTCGTAATACTTCCCCGAGCACTAAGATCACTCGGCTGTAGGCAAAGCAAATGTCGTACAGCGGCGCGCTGAGTTTGTCGTGTTCTTGCGTGGGTCTCGCGCAGATAAGTGGCTTTTCAATACTCGAAAGCGCGAGCACCTGCGCATCGTTCAGACAAAAATGGGCGTTCAGCGTATTGGGATTACAAATTAACAGTTGTGGCCGCTCGCTTAAAGGCTGCTCAAACGGTGTCAGGCTGATTTGCAGATTATCGGCGGCCGCTAATATCAGTGGGCCTTGTGTCAGCAGTCCTTGTGCCATGGCTTTAATATCTGACAAGGTTAACGCTTTTTGTGCGGACGTTAATTGTGTTTCGCCCTTGCAGCAAGGGCAAATTAAATCGAGTGTGCCAAACTTAGCCGACTGATTATCGCCAATCAACGGATAACAATGCTGACAAAAAGGCACTATGGCTTGGTTGGATCCAGACTGTGGAAAGGGCAGTAAGGTTTTACTGCCTTGGGGCTCGTCGATGACTTTAATACTAGAGTCAATCAACCAAGCGGAAATCAAAAAGTCCGCGGCAATGGCATCGGCCAATTGTTCTAGTTGGTTTTGCTCGCCCTGAGCTTCAATAAAATAGCTTTGAGGGCCAAAGTCATGTTGGCCAGCACTATATTGACCTGAGCTATGTTGACCATCACAGCCTATGCTGATATTTAGCTCATCGTAATTTAGATATTGATTACATAAATGCGTGTACAAAGGCACCTGACGTGAGCAGGTAAAATCAAATCTGATGTTTTTCATCTTCTATATACTTTCACCAGTAGTAACGCCACGTTTATAAGAGTCAGGGATCAGCGAGTCGATACTATGCTCGGCAACACGCGTCGCAGTGAACCCAAGGGAGGCTAAGTGGGATAACAAGCTTGATTCCATTAAAGGTACCGCGGCGGCGACTTTAGGGGTCAAGCCTAGCACCATAGGTTCGAGCACGGTTGGGGTGACGCCCAGCACAAAGGTCTTAGGTCTGTCGCCAACCATTTCCATCATATTGAGGGTTTGCAGCATTTCGACTTCATGGGCGCTGCCTTGCCAGTCGATTTCCTTCGGCGCTTTATCAAAATCGAAGAAATAGACTTCGCCCGCTTCTACGCCATTGGCATTAACTGTATCGACCACGATTAAATAATCGTATTGGCAAATAATAGGGATAAGTCCCTGAGCCAAGGTGCCGCCATCGAGCAGCGTTAGCTGGTGGGACTCATGGGTAAACTGATAATTATCAGCTATATAATTGACAAAATGTACGCCGATGCCTTCATCGGCGTACAGGACATTGCCAATACCGAGTAGCAATATCTTCATTGGACTCCTAGTGGTGTGAGTCTGGCTTTGGGTAGTCATAGCCAGAGACAATCGAGTCAACTGAGTTATGTTTGAAGCGTATCCCTGACCAAACCGCCATATAGACGTGGATAACCACAAAGATAACAAATGCCCAAGTGAGGTAGTGATGCCAAATCCTAACTTGTGCTAGCCCACCCATTTGTGCCGTGATCCAAGCGGCGCTGCCCCAAAGCATGCCACCTAAACCTTGGTGATACACATTGGCGTACAACACCAGACCCGTTATACATATCACAAGAGCGACCAGTGAGATTGCTACATAAGTCACAAATTGCAGCGGTCCATAGACACCGGCTTTATGTAAGTGCCCCATCCATAAGTAAGATTTCAGTTGAGTGATCCAGCTTTTTACGCTCATGACATCGCGAAATGAGCGCCGCTCAATGTCGCTTCGGCTGAAAAAATACAGGTAGAAGCGCACTAAAGTGATTGCGGTTAGTACAAAACCGCAGATCAGATGAGCGAAGCGGATCCAGCCTTGTACGAGTACGTCCGTACTTTCAGGCGCCACCAGAAACGGCCAAGCAATATAGAATCCGGTGATCACTAGCACCAGAATTGATAGTGCCCTGAGCCAGTGAAAAATCCGTATTGCCGGACTAAAAATCAGTGTCCGAATGCGGGTTGCAGAATGGTTCATTTTGCGTTCCCTCCCTCGATTATTGACCATTGGGACTGACACGGAACTCGCTCAATGCTTGGCCTTTGAAATCCATTACGTGTACAGAACACGCCATGCAAGGGTCAAATGAGTGAATAATACGTATCACCTCAAGGGGCTTAGTAGGATCTTCCAGTTTCAAGCCAATTAAAGAGGCTTCATAGGGACCCATTTTTCCGTTGGCATCCACAGGACCTGCGTTCCAGGTCGTCGGTACCACGGCTTGATAGTTCTCAATCACTCCATTTTTAATGCGGATCCAGTGGCTTAACATGCCGCGTGGCGCCTCGATCATGGCGTGACCTACATACTCTTTATTTGGATCAATATTGGGTTTTACATAGGTAGATTCATCGGACTGGATATTCGTCAACAGCGCATCAAAGGTTTTTAACCCTTCTTGGGCGACGATGACTGTCTGTAACATACGGGCTGCAGTGCGACCTAAAGTGGTAAATAGAGCCGCTACGGGTAGACCTGTGCGAGCGAGCAGGCCATTGACCGAATCCACGACCACCTTGTTACCGCGGGCATAACTCACCAATAGGCAGGCGAGTGGACCCACTTCGACAGGTTCACCTTGATAACGGGGAGATTTCACCCATGAGTATTTGCCATCACCATCCAGTGTTGGCAATTTGCCGTAGACAGTGTCGCGTTCAACAAAACCCGTGTAATTAGGAATCGTTGTACCGTCATAGGGATGTTGCGGTGCATCGGCGCTATACCAAGCGTGGCTGACGTCTTCGGCAATCAGATCTGGATTCACATCACTGACGCCAGCAAGGTCGCCATTCATGATCACGCCTTGATTAAACATGTATTCGCCATTGGCTAACACAAAGTCATCGGTCGCCATGAAGTTTTTCACGTTTACGCCGCCCAACACGCTAGGCTCAGTACCAAAGGCTTCGGCCGCCATCACGATATCTGCTTGATAGGCACGCAGGATAAAGTCAGTCACGGTCGCATGTTTTTGCTTCCATTCCTGCAGGCGAGCAGGGCTGAGCATGTCGCGCACCGAAGTCACACCACCGACAACAACGGATTGTGGATGTGGTGATTTTCCACCAAAAATGGCTAGCATTTCTGCCGCAACACGTTGTACTTCAAGCGCTTTAAGGTAGTGAGATAGCGCGATAAGGTTTTGCTCTGGGGTAAATTTATAGGTGCCGTTGCCCCAATAAGCGTTGGCAAATGGACCTAATTTTCCCGTTTCTACAAAGCCTTTAACTCTTTCTTGTACCGCTTTTAAATCACCTTCACCCGCCGCTATGGGATGGTCTGTGTATTTCAGGGCAACTTGTGCCGCTTTAGCAGGATCGGCGCTCAGTGCAGAAACCACATCAACCCAATCTAAGCCGTGTAGATGGTAAAAATGGACAATATGGTCGTGCATGTATAAAGAGGTTTGCATTAATGAACGTAAGTATCTTGCGTTCAATGGAATTTGAATTCCTAACGCATTTTCAACCGCCTCAGTACCGCAGCGGTAGTGGGAATAGGTACATACGCCACAGATACGTTGCACAATAAGGCCAACATCCATAGGCGTGCGGCCTTTGAGAATGACTTCAATACCGCGCCAAAGTGTGGAGGATGACCAAGCCTTGTTGATGACGTTATTTTCATCAACTTCGACTTCGATACGTAAGTGACCCTCGATACGTGTGATAGGGTCGATAACAACGCGCTTGCTCATGGGTTATTCCTCCAGCGGTTTGGCAAAAATACTGGCAACGGCATGGGCTCCAATGCCCACCACAGTCGCGCCTAAAATCACCGCACCAATAGTATCTGCGGTCGCATCCAATCCATGGAGGAGTTGACGGCCAAGGGGTTTTTCAAAGTCAGCCATATCGTCCCAGAAGTTAGGTTCTGAGCAACCCATACAACCGTGTCCAGCGAGTACTGGCCAGCTAGTGTGATGGTTAAAGCGCTCGGTTGGGCAGTTGTTGTAGGTGTAAGGGCCTTTACAACCGACTTTATAAAGGCAGTAGCCTTCTTTCGCACCGTGATCGCCAAATTCTTCAACGAATTCACCTGCATCGAAGCGGCCGCGGCGTTCACAGTTATCGTGTACCCGTGCGCCGTAAGCCCATTTAGGTCTATTAAACATATCCAGCGCAGGTAATTTTCCGAACATGATGAAGTACATCAAAGTGCCGACTATGTTCTTTTCACTCGGTGGGCAACCGCCTAAGTTAATCACGGGTTTACTGACCACTTCATGCACGCCTTTAGCCCCTGTTGGGTTTGGATAAGCGGCTTGCACCCCACCAAACGCCGCACAAGTGCCAACAGAGATAATCGCGGCGGCGCCTTCTGCAGCATGCTTGATGATTTCTAACCCCGTGTGGCCTTTACAACCCACAGTTAAGAAACTGCCGTTATTTGCAGTCGGAATCGCCCCTTCAACGGCCAGTAAATAGCGGCCTTTGTAGGTTTCGAGTGCATGTTCGAGGTTTTCTTCGGCTTGCCAACCCGCTGCAGCCATTAAGGTTTCGTGATATTCCAAGGAAATATGATCGAAAATCAGTGAGTCTAGATTGGGGGTATCGGTACGAATTAAAGATTCGGAGCAGCCAGTACATTCGGCCATATGTAACCAGATTAAGGGTACACGATCGGCTAATTCGGCAGCTTCGGCCACTAAGTTACTAAAAGGGAGGGGTAATGCGAGCATGCTCGTCACCATGGCACTCCACTTCATAAAATCACGGCGACTAATGCCGTGCTGTTGCATTTTTTCAATCAGCGATTGTTGTTGACGGGGAGCGAATTGGCGTAACGCATCTAAGCGCGCCTTTCCCTGTTCATATAGGGCTGCATGTGTGTCCATGGGTCAACCTTTTTTGTTATTTAAATGTAAGTTGGTAAGGGTTTACATAATTGACAGTGTCAGTTTAGGCCGTTGGAGTGTAAAGATTATTGATGTATATCAAGAATTTTTAAGAGATGTGACCGAACTGATTTTGACATTTAATTAACATGACGCAGATCTGATTTCACTTTTTCTAATGGGACAAAATGTCTCACATTTGCCATTTTGGATGAAATCGGTCACTTAATCAGCACTCATGTGATTAAGGCGATGCTGATAATTATGGTTCATTCGCGTGGTGAGTCTGGGCGAGCAGGTTAATTAAACTTATATAAGCTTGTTTAAGAAAACCTTAAGATTCAGTTAATAGATTCGAACGTAATCGTTAATGCGGAATATGCTATGAAGAAAATATTATTGTTACTCAGTTTATTGGCCGCAGGCGTACAAGCCGCGCCATCGCTGGACTATCAAGTGTTTAACGCGCAAAACCAAGCCGTTTCCCTGAGTGAGTTTAAAGGCAAAGTCGTCTATGTCGATTTTTGGGCATCCTGGTGTGGCCCTTGCCGTAAATCGTTTCCTTGGATGAATGAAATACAAAAAAAGTATCAAGATCAGGGATTAGCTGTTGTGGCAATCAACCTAGATACAGATAACGAGTTAGCCCAGGAATTCTTAAAACAAGTCCCTGCCAATTTTTCAGTGCGTTTTAACCCCGAAGGTGATGTCGCTCGCAGTTTCGATTTGCTGGGCATGCCGAGCAGTTTTATGTTCAATCGACAAGGTCAGTTAGTACAGCATCATGTTGGCTTTTATGCCGATAAAACCGCTGAATACGAGCAAGAGCTCGTCAATTTACTAAAGGAGTAATTTATGCTTAAACCCGCATTAGTCGCAGTAACACTCATCATAGGTTTGAGTGGATGTTCAAGTTTAGGAGTGCAGCCGTGGGAGAAAGGCCAGTTGGCCCGCAGCGATATGGCGCTCGACAGTGAAAAGCTCGATCTTGCACTCGATGATCATATTTATTTTAGTAAAGAAGGCAGTAGCGGCGGTCGTGCATTTGCTGGTGGCGGATGTGGCTGTAACTAAACTCTCCGTTGGTGTTATTTGCCCTTAGATGTAACGAATAGATGTAACGCAAAGATGTACTAAAACAAATGTGACGAGCAGATGTTCTAAAATCTGGGGCGAAATCCCGCGGTATTGAATAGATTGAAGTGACCTACAGGTGTTGTCAGCTATGACTCAAAAAAAGAACCCAATAAATACAAGACAATCGAAGCAGATAGCGGGTGCTCTCGCATTAGCCAGTTGTGGACTGTTTGCAACAAGTGGCCATGCGACTGAATTATCTAAAAAAGCTGACGACTGGAAGATTGATGCTGCGTTAATGTATTACGGTGAGCAAGATAGAGTACAAGCCATCGAAGCCATAGGCACAGCGCAAAAAGCCTTTGGCGATGACAGTGTGCTGGATCTCAAACTCGTGGTTGACAGTCTAACGGGACCTTCAGCATCGGGCGCTGTGGCCCAAAGTACCAGCCAAACGTTTACTCGACCATCTGGTAATGGTCAATATCATGTTTCAGCGGGGGAAACGCCGTTAGATGACACCTTTCACGATACTCGCGTACAAGCCAATGTCGGTTGGAGTGAAGTGCTAACACCAGATTGGAAACTCAATGTTGGCGCATATGGTTCGAAAGAGTTTGATTATATGTCAATGGGCATCAATGCCGGAATTGAGCGAGGGTTTAATAAAGACAACACCACTTTATTTTTAGGTACGGCTTATAGTTTCGATGTGGTTGACCCCGTTGGCGGTCGTCCGGTGGATTTATCTTCGATGGTCATTCGCGATAACTTCACCAGTGAGGAAGCTTATCGAAGCGCATTCGATGCGACTCGTCAAGGTGGCAGTGATAATAAGCAGACCGCGGATGTGATGTTAGGTATCACCCAAGTGCTTAGTCAGCGCTGGTTGTTGCAGGCCAATTACGGCTTGTCGAGTGTGAATGGCTATTTAACGGATCCCTACAAGGTGCTCAGTGTGGTGGATAACAACGGCATTACTCAGGATTTATTGTATGAGAGCCGCCCCGATTCGCGCTTGAAGCACAGTTTTTACGTGATGACCAAAGGCGCATTAGATGCGGGTGTGGTGGATTTTTCCTACCGTTATAATACCGATGACTGGGACCTCACATCGCATACCTTAGAAACCCACTATCGGTATTACTTTACCGGCAACTTCTATGGACAATTACATCTGCGCTATTACCAACAAACTGCGGCTAACTTCTATCAACCTTTCTTGATGGCGGATACGCCACTGCCAGAGTTTGCCAGTGCTGATTATCGTATCGGTGATATGTCGGCTTATACGATTGGGGTTAAATTTGGCCATAGATTATCGGGCGGTCATGAAATGTCGTATCGCTTAGAGTATTACCAACAGGATCCGAAAAATAACGGCGCTACGATTCCTGGAGAGCTGCAAAACTTCGATCTATTTCCGACTCAGAAGGCAATTACAGCACAGTTTAGTTATTCTTTTTAATACGAAATAATGCTACTGGCTCAGATAGCAAGGCGTTAAACTGTATGGGTAGCTTAGCTACCCATACTCAATTTACCCCTGAACTTATTCAATCGGAATCCCAGTGGGATGCCATGTGAAGAGGTGATTTATGATGTCGACATCATCCCTAAAGACCGCACCTTATTCGTTGCAGCGCCGTGATTGGGGTTATGTGGGCGAATTTAGGGCCATGGCGAGTCCCTGTGAAATACTCATTGGGTGCGATCAATTTGATATTGCAGACGATATGTTGGATATGGCTGTCACTGAGGCGCTGCGTATCGAACATAAATACAGTCGCTTTATCGCGCAGAATTGTCTGTACCAATTAAACCATGCCAATGGTCATAAGCAGCTTATCGATGAAGAAACCTGGCAGTTATTGGCTTTTGCTAAACAATGTTTTCAGCTCAGTGATGGACTCTTTGATATTTCTGCTGGGCCGTTAATGGAACTGTGGCGCTTTGATCCCAAAGCCCAATTGCCCGAACATGGCCGCATACTTGCCGCGAAAGACTTAGTGGGGTTTGAGCGCATCGAGTTTGATTCGCGCCATATTGAGATGCCAACAGGTATGAAATTGGATTTTGGTGGTATCGCAAAAGAATATGCGGTCGACAGAGTCGCCTATGAGTTAGCCGAATGTTATCCAGACATTCCAGTGTTAGTGAATTTTGGCGGTGATATCGCTTGTCCCGTGTCTAAAGTGACGCCATGGCAAGTGGGAATTGAAGATCCACGACACCTTGACCACGCTGCGAGTGTACTGGCGATTAGTCAGGGTGCATTAGCGACCAGTGGCGATACGCGGCGATTTTTTGAAGTCGATGGAAAGCGTTACGGCCATATTGTCGACCCACGCACTGGCTATCCCGTTATCCATGCGCCGCGCTCTGTGACTGTGTTAGGGCCAAACTGCGTGACTGCAGGTATGCTCGCCACTATGGCTATGCTGCAGGGGCGAGACGCGGAAGATTTTTTACAGCAACAAGATGTTAAGTTCAGTATTTTCCGTTAGGGCTCAGTTAAGGACATTGAATGCGTATTATGTTGGTTGAAGACAATGAGTTATTAGCCCAAGGGATTTGCTTAAGTTTGGCAAAGCTGGGAATGCAAGTTGATCACCTTAATAGTTATCAGCAAGCCTTGCTGGGGGTTAAAAATGAAAGCTTCAGTGCCATAGTGCTCGATCTGGGATTGCCTGACGGTAATGGTAAAGAGTTACTTAAAGCTTGGCGCCAGCAGGGAGTGTCAATTCCCACAATAGTTCTGACCGCTAATACGGATTTTGACACTAAGCTCGAATGTTTAGACATGGGCGCCGATGATTATCTCGGTAAACCTTTTGATGTGCGTGAATTAGCCGCGCGTATTCGTGCTATCGTCAGACGTCAGTATGGGCTCGATCACAACATTTTGATTATTGGTGCTTTGTGTATCGATTTTAATACCCGTGAAGTGACCTTTCGCGATCAAAATGTGCTGCTTTCACGGCGTGAATTTCAATTACTGCTCGAGCTCGCTCAGTCGGCAGGGCGTGTATTGACCCGCAGTCAGTTAGAACAGTTAACCTATGGCTGGGATGAGGTCGGCAGTAATTCAATAGAAGTGCATATCCACCATCTGCGCAAAAAACTTGCCAATGAATTAATCAAAACCGTGCGTGGAATAGGCTATACCTTGATTGAAATAAATTAATTTGAAGAGTTAAATGACAAGCTCCACGTTTGTGGGTCCTGATAACGCAGTGATGACTTGAAGCATAGTCGTTAGGAAAAAGAAGTGATTCGATTAAAGGGGCTAGATGTGTATTCACTGCGTTTGGTACTGACATTATTAATTTTGTCAGGTATTTCAGTATCCGTCGCTGTGTCTAGCTGGTTGAGTACTCGGGATTCTAAGCATCAAATCGAAGAACTCTTCGATGCGCAAATGCTCCAAACCGCTAAAATGTTGGAGTTGTTCTATCATACTGAGCCCAATACAACAGCTCAGGATCTCGTCATACCCCAAGTGCTCCACGTTCCCGATAGCCAAATCAGTTCCTTTGCCGAAAAGGCCGATGCGCTGAAACTGGCCTATGAGCATAAATTGGCGTTTCAAATCTGGAGTGAGGCGGGTGAAGCCTTAGTTTTATCGGATAATATTGGTCATCAACCTATCAGTCGATTCGTACAGGGTTATCATAAGAAAGTGTTCGAAGGAGAACTCTGGCATGTGTTCAGTTTTTTTTCGGTTAAAAATCATGTTTGGATTGTCACTGCTCAACAGGATGAAGTACGCCAAGAGCTCGTATCGCAAATCATGCATAACGCCGTGATCGTGCCTTTAATGGTAGTGCCTTTAACATTAATTATTGTTAGCTTTTTGTTTTATCTCTTGTTTCGGCCATTAAAAACCTTTGAAAGAGAATTAATTGGACGTGCGCCCAACGATTTGACCCCGTTGACTATGTCATTGCCTAAAGAATTAGTCCCTGTTCGGCACGCATTGAACTTATATATCAATAGTATCGCGCGATTTATCGCCCGTGAGCGTCGTTTTAGCGCCGATGCGGCCCATGAGCTTAAAACGCCATTATCTGTGATTAAATTACATCAACATGGCTTAGAGAGTCTGATTGATGATGATCCGCAGCAGAAATTCCATTTAGCTGCGATAGATGCTGGCGTAGTGCACATGAGTCATACCGTTGAACAATTACTCGTATTAGCAAGGGTGGACTCGATTAATGAGCTTAATGTGTCATCCCACGCCATTTTGCCTATGGTCGAAGATGCGCTTAATCAATTAATGCCACAAATCACAGATTATGAATGGAATATCGATATCGCATCCAATCTAACGGTGACCTGTGATCGTTTTTATTTGCTACTTGTACTGAAGAATATTATCGAAAATGCCTGTAAATACAGTCCACAGGAATCGGAGATTTCAGTGTTGGCCCATGCTTTGGATGATGAAATCTGTATTTGTGTCGCGGATCGAGGCCAAGGCATGACAGAGCCGCAGATTGCCAATGCGACAGAACGTTTTTATCGTGTGAATGAAAATGAAGGCATAGGCGCGGGATTAGGTTTGTCTATCTGTTATCACATCATAGAATTGCACCAAGGTCGTTTAGTGATTGCGCCTAGGGATCAAGGTGGATTATCTGTGACACTTTTTCTGCCAAAATAGTTCAGGCAATGAAATGTTAAAATAGATCCGCAGTTTCAGTGACATCAGCTCAGTTGTTTTGATACATTTAAGCGGGTAAAATTTTGAATTTTCCTGCTGTCTTAGTGTTAATCCTTAGGCTTACTAACAGATTGATTCGCTTATTGTGATATTTCATCTAAGATCATCAACACTTAGTTGAGGCGTAAAAAGACTCATTTTACTTTCAATAATGTAGCATTTGGATCACTTAATTTGTTTTTGTAACTTTGAAAACAGAAATAAGCATGATAATGTTATTTTAATATTCATTTTTGGTATAAGCTTATTCTCAAATAGTATTGTGTAGAAGGGGTTAACTGCATCTTTATTTATGAGTTTTTTTCTCCTTCTGATATCTTTCGCGATATGTAAGCAACTGTTTTTTTTCATCCCTAAATCAGAGTGAAAAAAATTCACTGTATACATAAAAAACATTGATTTCTTAGTTTATTTTTTAGGTTACCTATCTATGGTTAGCTTGTTGCGTTGCCCATCGTCCAAACCTTATTCGTCACTCATATGTTCACTGACGCTAGGCGCTGTAGTCGCCCTGTCTTGTGTCGCGTACGCTGAAGAGACAAAACCCGCCGAGGCAGTTCCTGTGGTTACTCCACCGAAAGTGATTTCTCAGCCCAGTACAAAAAATCAAATCAGATTCACTAAGACAGGCGCTTTTGATAGCGAAACTGTCGTGAAGATTGCAAAACGTTTGGCAGCGAAACCTTATGTGACCCTCAAAGATCCTTTGCCAGCTGGCCTTGCTAAACTGTCATACGATGAATACAGAGATATTCGTTTTAACCCGACTGCGTCTATTTGGCGTGATCAGGGCGTGCCATTTCAAATGCAAATGTTCCACCGTGGTTTCTATTTTCAAGATCTGATCGAGATTGCGATTGTAGAAGGTCAGAATGCAACGCACTTAGCCTATGAGCCTAAATATTTCACCGCGGGTGAAGTGATTACTCAAGCGCTACCAAATGATGACATTGGCTACTCAGGATTCCGTATTCATAACCAACTGAATACGAACGGTGTATTTGACGAGCTTATGGTATTCCAAGGTGCGAGTTATTTCCGCGCTTTAGGTAAAGGTAACGCCTATGGCTTATCTTCCCGTGGTTTGGCGTTAAAAACGGCTGACGCTGAAGGGGAAGAATTCCCGATATTTCGCGCCTTCTGGGTTGAGCGTCCACACAATGACAGCAACTTGATTGTTGTGCATGCCTTGTTAGATAGCCCAAGCGTAGCAGGTGCCTATACTTTCTCTGTCCGTCCCGGTGATAACACCTTGATTGATGTAGAAGCGACACTGTTTCCTCGTGTTGAGCTGAGCAAAGTCGGTTTAGCACCAAGCACTAGCATGTTCTTACATTCACTCAATGGTCGTCACGACACCGATGATTTTAGACCTGAAGTACATGATTCTGATGGTTTATTGATGTTAAATGGTCGTGGTGAGCATTTATGGCGCCCATTAGCTAATCCACGTCAGTTACAAGTCAGTGCGTTTTCTGACAACTCGCCTCAGGGATTTGGTCTGATCCAACGTGAGCGTGACTATGCGTCATATCAAGATTTAGAAGCCCATTACGAACGTCGCCCAAGCCTATGGATTGAGCCTGTGGGTAATTGGGGGCAAGGTTCAGTGGTGTTGACTGAAATTCCGACAGAGTCTGAAATTCATGACAACATTGTTAGTTATTGGAAACCACGTCAGCCTATTCCTGCTGGCGGTGAATTTCATTTTGCCTATCGCATGAGTTGGGGTGAAGAACCTGCTGCGAAAGTCGGTGCCGTACATATTTCTCGCTCTGCCAGTGGTCGTGCCGATATTGCTAAGGCGACTCCAAGACGTTTATTTGTGGTCGACTATCAAGTTGAAGGGCCGATGACAGATGAAATGCCAGTCGCTAAAGTTGAAGCTTCTGGTGGTGTGGTCACGAACGTGGTGATTGCCCGTAATGCCGCTAAAAATGGCTATCGCTTAGCTTTTGAATTAGAGCCAGAAGATAAAGATCTTATCGAACTGCGCGCTGAACTTAAGTTCCCAACTCCTCGTCAGGTTGAAACCTGGCTCTATCGCTGGACGCTGTAAGGTTCATGACGGAGCAACATGATATGACTGTATCCGATAACTCGGTACTCGAGACGGAAGTCCTCGTGGGTGGTAGTGCTATGCCAAATGAACGGCCTGGCGCTATGGAACCCCAAAATTTAAGTAAGATGCCAGAGGGATTCCCTCGCCGTAGCACTGTGGCTGATGGGGTACGCTCGCGTACCTACCGTCGTGTGTTTGTGGTGGGTGGGGCTTTATTATTATCTTTGTTTGCTATCTATGAAATGGGGGCGGTATTTAGTATTGGCGGAATTACTCCTCTGGAATATTTAGTGCTAGTGCTGTTTGCGGTTAACTTCTGTTGGATTGCTTTGGCGTTTTGTAGTGGTATTGCAGGTTTTTTAATTTTACTGCGAAAACCGCGGGCAAAAGATTTGCAAGTGACTGAACTGCATACGCGCACCGCGATTTTGATGCCGACCTATAATGAATCTCCTGATAGGGTATTCTCGGCGGTTTCAGTGATGGCTGAAACCTTGTCGCAAACGGGTCATGGTCATGCTTTTGATTGGTTTATCTTAAGTGATACTACCGATCCCGATATTGCTTTGCTCGAAGAGCAGGCGTTTCTGGTGTTACGTCAAGAAACCCATAAGCATTCGCGGGTGTATTACCGTCGCCGTCGTAAAAACGTCGCCCGTAAAGCGGGTAACGTAGCCGATTTTTGCCGTCGTTGGGGGTCGCGTTATGATCACTTGTTAGTGCTTGATGCCGACAGTTTGATGGAGTCTTCAACCATCACTGGCTTAGCTCAGCGCATGCAGGCCGATCCTGATGCGGGCTTGATCCAAACGATTCCGTCGTTGATCAATGGCACCACTTTAATGGCCCGTTTACAGCAATTTGCGGCGCGTATTTATGGTCCCGTAATTGGTACCGGGTTAGGCTGGTGGGTACAAAAAGAAGGTAACTTCTGGGGCCACAACGCCATTATCCGCACCGAAGCATTTATGACCGCGGCGGGATTACCTAACCTTAAGGGTAAGCCACCTTTTGGTGGTCATATCATGAGCCATGACTTTGTTGAAGCTGCGCTGATCCGCCGTGCGGGCTGGAGTGTAGTCATTGCCTATGACTTACCGGGTTCATACGAAGAATGTCCACCGTCGATTATCGACTTAGCCGTGCGTGATCGTCGCTGGTGCCAAGGTAACTTGCAGCATTCGCGTATTTTGCCGACTAAAGGTTTGCACTGGGTAAGCCGTTTACATTTACTGACGGGTATCATGGCTTATTTGTCATCTCCTTTCTGGTTGATGTTGATTTTGACTGGTTTGATGTTAGCCCTGCAGGCACACTTTATTCGACCTGAATATTTCACCGATCAATTTTCACTGTTCCCGACTTGGCCCATCATGGACTCGGATAGGGCATTAAGATTGTTCTACATTACTATGGGGGTTTTGTTTGGCCCTAAAGTATTTGGTGTCTTGTTGCTGCTTAAAGACGGTGAGTTTGCTCGCAGTGTTGGTGGTCGAATTAAAGCGATATTCAGTGTGATCTTTGAGGTCATACTTTCAGCGCTGATTGCACCTATCATGATGTTTATCCATTGTGGTGCTGTGATGTCAATTCTGATGGGACGTGACAGTGGTTGGTCGCCGCAACGTCGTGATGACGGCAGTATGCCTTGGATGACGTTAATCTATCGTCACCGCTGGCATATGCTGGCAGGTGTGATGTTAGGTTATGCGGCTATTTTGGATTCTTTGACTTTGTTAGCTTGGATGAGTCCGGCGTTGATCGGTCTGTGGATTGCTGTGCCTATTTCGGCATGGACAGGTTCAGTTAAAATTGGCGAAGTGTTCAAGCGTGCTGGTATTCTTGCAACACCAGAAGAACGTAACCCTGCGCAAATTTGTCTGCAAGCGCAAGAGGCGCGCGCCGCTTACCAAAGACACATTGCTGAGCCTTGGACGTTAGCACAGGTACTTAAAGACCCTGCGTTGATGGAATTGCATTTAGCCATGGTGGATAAACAGCCTTTGCGTGCTGCGGGTACACCAATTGAAGCGATGGAAGCCATAGTGCATGTGAAGGTGCATGAAGCTCGTTGTCAACAGAGCGCATTAGCTTTACTCAATCGTCAAGAAATGGCGATGGTGTTGGCAAATCCTTTGATGTTACGTAGCCTACAGAAATTACCAGAGCAATTTGTCGAAGAAGATCTCGTGTCTTTTTGCTAACGAGCACTTGCTCAGCATATTTATGCGAGTTTGTTTGATATCAATGCCACTGACGACCTCAGTGGCATTTTTCTTTTCGTTATCTGGAGTTAACCCCTAGTAATTAATTGATCTCCATGGAATAGTCATATCATAGTGTTGTTGATTGATATAACCGCTGGCTCTCAGGTGACCTTAAAAATAGCTAAGGGAGTATTTATGATATTGAAAAAGATCATTCGCTATTTGCCCCCATCCATGCGTGTAACGCTAAACGTGAGAGAACTCAAATTGATAGAGCAGGAGTTCAACATCGCGAACTTGAAAGCATTGCAGATTAACCCGATGCCGACGAGGCGTAATCTAGCGCAACTATTACTCAGCCTTTTTTTCTGTATTCCAATAATTTTAGTGCCAAAGGTAGGTGCAGCTGATGGCGCTCAATCCTTGACATCAAATTCGAGTATTGCTGCGCAGCCAAATCTTGAGGGTGAAGCTGAAGATCTTACTGCTGTGCTGCCGCTTGCGGCCTTAGTGCCACAGGTGTTGCTATTGGATCTCGCAGGCGTTAATCCAGTATTTGGCCAGCATTATCGTGACTTAACACTTTCTCCTAATACCTTATCTACTGCTGATTTAGTACGAATCCAAGCTGATGTTACTGGTTACTGGCATTATGTGATGACATCCGCAGAATGTAACAACGCTGGAGCCCCAGAGACGGTTTCATCCGTTATTCCAGTGGATCCCCAATATCAAAGGGTTCTTAAGCAAATCGCCCATTTAGTGCAATTGGACACAATTGAACCATGGGAAACTTTAGTGCTAGATGAAAAGCTAACCTTAGGAATGAGTCATCAAATCGTTGATACCATAGCAAAGCGTGTGTGGATATTGGGAGACTTAGCCACTGAGCCTAGAGTGAATCAAGTTTATACCGAAGAACTTATGATTGGCATTAAGCGCTTTCAGCAAAAGCATGGGTTAAAACAGGACGGGGTGATAGGTAAGCAGACCTTATTTTGGGTGAACCAATCGCCAAGGGCGAGGGCGGTACTATTAGCTAAAAACACTATTCGACAAAGAGTGTTTGAACGTAAATTAGAGCCGAGTTATTTGCTGATTAATGTGCCCGCTTTTGAGATGACGTTGGTCGATAATGGTACGCCAGTGTTAAGTTCCAAGGTCATTGTGGGTAAATCTTCTCGGCAAACACCGATTTTGGACAGTCTGATTTCTAGCGTGGTGCTTAACCCTAGTTGGCGAGTGCCTAGCAGCATTTTACGGCGGGACATTCTGCCGCAAATTCAGCGAAATGGTCATTATCTTAATGAACGTCAATTTGATGTGTACGATTATAACGGTCAACGGGTGCAACGCATGCCAGAGGAATGGCAGGCATTAGCCAGCGCTTCGTTTCCCTATCAGCTTGTACAACGCCCTGGGGCGAAAAATGCATTAGGTAAATATAAGTTTCACTTTGATAACAGTTTCAGTGTCTATTTACATGGAACTTCTGAGCCAAGTCTCTTTAAAAAGGACGATAGGGCACTATCATCTGGCTGTATTCGTATTGAAAAAGCCTCTGAATTAGCCCAGTGGTTTAAAGAACATTTAGTGAAAGACAAACGTTTATGGGACAAGTTAGCCCCTGGTATTACTCAACCCCAGTGGTTTTCACTTTCCGAAAAGTTGCCCGTGCATCTGGTTTACTGGACTGCATGGTTAGACGATAGTGGGCAGGATCAATACCGTCGCGACATTTATGATTTGGAACCTGAGCTGACGAATGCTGTGCCTGCCACGGTTTTGGAACAACATTAACGTTTTTGTGCTGTAAAGCTGAGCAAGATAAGCATCTGAACTCGCTTGGCATTTTGAAATCCTGCTCAGAAGGGGGTTGGCAAAACTTGATCTTAGGGCTTATTCAGTATAATTTGCCTTACTAGTGACCAAAAAGCATACAAAAGGTGATCATGTGACTTTAATATGTCCTGCCCGTAGGCAGTTATTGTTAGGCCTTAGTGGTGTGGCATTATGTTCCTTTATTCCCTCAAAAGCGGTTGCCAGCCGTTCAACCAAAGGGATCCGCGAGTTAAGTTTGTTTAATCGTCATACTGGCGAGCGCGATGACGGTAGTTACTGGGTAGATGGTCATTATCAGAGCAAGGTGTTAGACAATTTTAATCATTTGCTGCGGGATCATCGTCAGAATGTGGCAGCACCTATGGATAAGCGCTTATTTGATTTACTCCACTCGCTCAAAACAACCTTGAATACCAACGATGAAATCCATGTGATTTCCGGTTATCGTTCACCCAAAACCAATGCCATGCTCGTGAGCCACAGTGGCGGAGTTGCTAAGAAGAGTTATCACATGCGCGGCATGGCGATGGACATAGCGATCCCTAGCGTTAAACTAAAAACCCTCAGAGAAGCGGCTTTATCCCTGAAACTCGGTGGTGTGGGTTATTATCCTAATTCTGGTTTTGTGCACGTCGATTGTGGTCCGGTAAGGCACTGGTAGCAATGATCTGTTGTTGGATCTGCTGATAAAAATCTTGTTCCAAAGCTTGCGATTCGATCAAGTAATGTCTGAGCAGCGGGATAAATTGTTGATTGAGTTTGTTCATTTCTCTATGTTGTTGCCAATCACAGATCAATAGGCTGAGACGTTGTGAAAATTGATATTGTCTTTGCCTCTGCGACTCAATATCGACGGACTCAATAATTTGCATAAGTAAGATCAAGCTGCGGTTTTTTTGTTGGGTGCAGGCAAGCAATTCTAAGAATTTTAATTCGAGGGTATTTTGCTGATAAGGAACAGTTTCGATAAGAGAGACGAGTTCACGGGCCAGTTGGCATGAAAGTCTATTTTCTTGTTGTAACTGGTATAGCGCATGACGCATTTTTTGACACAGCAGTTATCGAAATTTGCCCGAGCTTAACAGGCTTCTCAATTTCCCAGTGTGATCTAGATCTCGTGTTTTTTGTTTGAGATCAAAGCCTTTTCTCTGCCGTAACAGCCAAGATACAAGTTCCTCAATTTTATAAATAGCGGTCTGTTTTGCTAACGCTGACGCCGATAAATAGAGGGCTTGCGGTATTCTTGTGCGCTTTGGGTATCTATGTTAGTATTCGCGCGCTTTATATGAGCCGTCATTGGTCGAAAATGCCGGCAACTTTTTACTCTAAATTTAAGTGAGAAACACATGTCTTACACTATCCAAGCACAAACCCGCACTGAAATAGGGAAAGGTTCGAGCCGCCGCCTACGCCATGCTGGTAAAGTACCTGCTGTTATTTATGGCCAAGGCAAAGAGCCAGTTTCTATTGTTTTTGATCACAAAGATATCATTAACATTCAAGCGAATGCTGACTTCTACACTTCTACTCTGACTATCGTTGTTGATGGCAAAGAAGTGGGTGTTCGTGCACAAGCTATGCAACGCCACGTGTTCAAGCCAATCATTGAACATGTTGACTTCGTTTACGCTTAATTGTCGTAACTGAAGCAAAAAGCGCCTAAGGGCGCTTTTTTTGTGGCTAATTTTTAGTTGTTTGTATTTATGGGTAGACACTTAGGCTTTACCCAAACAACCTCAACATACTGTAACCCGTATTTTGAGATTGTTTGGCTAGAGTGATTGGATGCTAATTTTGTAGTGTCAATATCTTGGTATTCATATGGTTACTTGATATTGAAGTTGTAATAGATATCAAGTGATTGGCCTAAAGTGCCTGACACGGTTTCTAGATAGAGTTGTGAGAGCAAGTAATACCTGACGGTCATTTCGTAACCAGGGTTAAATACACCTACTCCGTATTTCACCATTAAGTTATCGCCGATAAAGCCACTGATCGCAACACGCCCTTCATCATTAGTGTCGAGTTGCACGTTAGAGAAACCAAACTCTTCAATGAGTCCTGTCGCGGTATTCCCTAGGTTGTTAATTGCGCCACCGCCCACTTGTGAGCCTAAACCGAGTGCCGCGCCCATCATCAGCGAGTTATTTTGCTCATTGTTGGCGCTGTTAAAGCCACTGCCTTTGATAATGTAAGACAAGATTTCGGCCTGCTCTTTGGCGGGATTGGAAAATAAGGTCACCACTGGGCGTGATGGCGTGCCTGTGACGCGTACACCTGCCACTAAGTCCTCAGTCTTAATTTCCCGTATCGCTTCAATATTCAGGTTTGGTAATGACGTTGGCCCCACAAATTGCACTTCACCAGTGCGGATTTTTAGGGTTTGGCCCATAAACTTGTAGCTACCTTGATTGACTTTGATATTACCGAAGAGCAAAGGAGGACGGAAAGCTTGCTGCTGTAGCTTTAAGGTCCCTTGGAGTTTACCTTTGAGACCCATACCATCAATTCTGAGTTCGTTCCCCACACTGATATTCAGATCTGCAACGATGGCGTAGGGGCTAGTTTTAGGCTGAGTGGCGGCAATGGAGTCGTCAAATACCACGTCTTCGGAGGCTGCGACACCGCCTTCCGCTAATGGCACAATTTTAATGTTGCCAGAAGGCACCGCTATTTTTCCTTTTACTGCCAGTTGCTTACTGTTGAAGGTTAAGTTGATCTCGGGGGAGACATCGAGAATAGCCAGTGGCGGTTGGATCACGGCGAGCTTATCGCCTTCGAGGGCTAACTCGCCACTAAATTGACCTTGGGGCCATTGCAGTTGACCATTCACTCTGCCTAAACCATTGCCCATCATCCAGCGTCCCTTAAGCTGCGCTTGTTGACCCGCAAATGACATCGACATGTCAATTTTGTCGATTAATGTTGGGTTTGCAGTTAGGGCTAAGGCGCCCTCAGTTAAGGCCATGCTCCCCGATACTTCGGGCGCATCTAGACTACCCGCAAAGTTAAGTTGACTCGTTAGCAAACCTTGCACTGTATTTAATTGAGGGAAAAACTCCCCAAGTGGCTGCAAGTTGATTTGCTTGATATTGGCATAACCTGACAGAGTGCGATCAGGTGTGACATTGACGTTAATCTCACTCTGCCAACTGGCCACGCCTTCTGATTCAAAATCTAAAACCGTCGCCAGCCGTTTTGCATCTAAGGTCGCTTTTAATGATAGGTTTTGGTAATTAATGGTGACTTCACGATTTTTATCCCGTTTGAGCATAATGCTGCCGGGAGCAAAATCAAAGTTCACATCGGCAGTAGGCTTACGGCCAGCAGCCCATGCAACATTGGCTAATAGCGATGCAGGGCCGTTCCAACGCATATTTGTTGGTAATATTGGGATAAGTAATTGCCCTGGATTACCTGAGTAGCTCACCTGTGCGCTGCCTTTTTTACCTATTGGTGTATTACTGTTTAGGCAGATACGGCTATTGGGATTCATGAGGCAAAAGGGCGTAATGCTGCCTTGATTCTTGATTTGGTCCCAAGCCAGATTAATGGTGTTATCGAGCTGCCATAGGCCTACGGGCGTGTTGAGATTTAAACGATCAACATCGAGCTGTAGTCGTGACTTCTTCACATCGTATTGGCTGCTCATCGTTGCATCGAGCCCAAGATCGCCCGTGGCGTTGAGAGTGAGTTTTTGAGCGTTAATGGTACCTTTCGCCCCGAGTGTCACTGTATCTAAATTTTGTTCTGCAATCTGCAAGGTTTTTGATTTTAGCGAGATAGCAAACTCATGTTGATCTAGCGGCTTGTAATAGGCCTTTAAATTAGATTCCTGCAGTTTAATGTTTTGATAGTAAAGTTCTGCCAGCTGCGCTGTAAGCTCGACCTGAGGATGTTTCTCGTCACCAGTGACATTGATCTGCGCTTGTAGTTGGCCGCTGGCCTTAGGTAACCATAGGCCAAAGTCGGGCACTTGTAATTCACCTTGGAGATCCCAATTGGCATTGGCTTCGCCTTTGAGTGCCAGAGTTGAACCTAGTACTTTGGCGTTCAGCCCCTTAGCACTGACATACAGGGAGTCATTCACACTGATATCCCCTGTAATATCGAAGGGATAACCTTGCAAAGTGCCAGTGAGCTCAGTATCGCTCAGGGATACTTGCCAACGGGGGTCTGCAAATGAGCCTTTAGTGCGTAATTTTCCTGAAATCAAACTGTCCGGTAAACCCGTTGTACTTTGCGCTGTATCCGTTTGTGGCAGCTGTATTTCTTGTAATTTGACGTCATTGATCCAGAGATTGGCGTTCCAGCTAATGGCTTTTTGATAATCGAATTCGCCTGTGAGTTTGACCTTACCAATCGCGCCCATTACATCAAGGTTATTGATGGTTAACTTAGCATCTTGATGTTGGATTTCAGTGTCTATGTCGAGCACTTTGTGAAAGGGTGTGATCAGTTGGCCAGTAAGACTCGCCTCTTGCCGATTGAGGTCACCTTGGCTATCGAGTGTGGCATCGCTTACCGAGTATTCAGGGTTCTTCAGTGGCCACTGTAGCCGTGTTTGTTCAAGTTTCACCTTGTAGGGCAGGCTAGGGTCTTGCAGTGTTATTTGGCCATCTAGCGTAAAGTCGGCATCGCCCTTGGCGACGGCATTCACCTGAAGTTGCCCTAAACTTTGGCTCAGCTTTAACGTTAATACTTGATGAGTGAGATCTGGCAATTCGACTAGTTGGTTAAGGGTGAGATTTGCCTCTAAATCGAGTGGATAATCTTTATCAAGTGTTAGGCTGCCTGTGATATCGACGCTGCCATCGGTGTGGCTGATGGCGAGATGGTCTAAGGTCAATTGGTATTCACGGAAACTGCCTTGTAGTTCTGCATGGCCAAAAACATCTTTACGATCGCCGATTTGCAGTGTGGTGTTGTCTAACGTTAGGGCATTGACTGTCACAGGGAAAGGCATAAATACTTGTGGCAATTGTGCTAAAGCCCATTCAGCCTCTTTTGTTAGCGACGGACTGGCCGATGGTGTAGGTGTAGTATTCGTAGCAGTGCTGGGATTTGCTGCATTCGTTACCGCTGCCGTGCTAGTTTGTGTTGCTACATCGGTTGATGCAGGGATCAGTATGAATAATCCTTCGCTGGATAGCTGTTTAACCGACAAACCTTCGGTAAACCATTGTGCTTCTGCGTTAAGACGATTAGCGGTAAATTGCATATCATCCACTTGGATATTAACGCCATTGAGTTCAGCAGAATCTAAAACAATATCAAAGGGTAATAGGAGCTCGCTGGGTTCTTCATCAAGTGGCGCGACTGGCGCTTCGTTTGAGTCTGCAGAAAGCGCTAGGGTATCAATAGTGACATTGACTTTAGCCGCAGATAAGCTATTCACGCATAAGCGTTTTTGTAGCAAACAGGCGGGTTGCCACAGTAAATGCAGATCCTCAAGTTGCACGTTCATTCCGGCCATAGACCAAGCCGCGTGAGATAGGGCTAAGTCTTTGTTAATGGAACCAGAGGTATAAGTCAGTTCAAGATCGGGTACAAATTGATCGGCTAAACCCACGGTAATGCGCGAGCCAAATTCAGTGCCGAGTAATAGGGCGATTAACACTAAAAGCCCTAATGGCACATAGATAATAATCCGAGTCCAGAGTTTGAACTGCCACCACAGTCTTTGAATGAATGACACCGATGGGGTGACAGAGGTCACTATGGTTTCAGTGGCCTCGGCTTCATTGACTTCAGTGATGGGATTATCAACGATATCTTGTTCGCTTGGCTTATTATGCTCTGGGGGCTGGCTCATAGATCTGTCCCCATGGTTAGGTGAATTCGCCATGATCTTTCAATGGTCTCAGTTTCTTTCAATCCGACCCCTAAATCTAATTTGATTGGACCAATCGGGGAGATCCAATGGATACCGCCACCGACAGAGACGACAGGTTCAAATTGATTATTATCGAAGGCGTTACCCGCATCGATAAATGTGCCGACCCGCCAAGTGGGGGTCACATAATATTGATATTCCAAACTACCAACCATTAAATAGCGGCCACCGATAACCTCGCGATTGGTTTTTCCATCGTCAGCAACATAGTCTAAATAGGGGCCGAGTTCTTGATAACCATAACCGCGGACACTCTGATCGCCACCGGCAAAATAGCGAAGTGATGGTGGGATAGAGGCAAGATCATTTTCGTTAGCTAAGTTGGCTGCTAAATCAATACGAGCGACGATTCTGTGGTTATCGAAGAAGGTATCAATCCATTTAAATTTAGCTTGCAAGCGGGCTAGGCGGGTTTGTGATCCTAAATAGGGATCGGCATAGTCTAGGCTGTAAATTTGTCTAAACCCGGATTTAGGATCCAGTGAGTTATCTCCCCGGCTAGTCCGAGAAAAGTTAATTCCTGCCAGATAAAACGACGGCATATAATCGACGTCAGACTGGGTATATTCTTCGCGTATGGCCTCCAACGAATAACTCATTAGCCATTGATTTTCTAGTCTTTGCTGACGTAATAGTCCCAGAAGGTACTTAGTCGACTCGAGCTGGCCTGTGTTACTAAAATCACGATTCTCGGCATCATATACTTGAGTCACACCGTATTTGTCCCGCAGTAAACCGAGGCGGATCTTCAATTGATCGTCTAAGGGATGTGTGAGCGGAATCGTATAAGTGGTTAATAACTTTGGTCTATCGGGCGACCATTCGAGACTGGTTTCTTGGGAATGCCCGTATTTATTGATTTGTGGTGTACGCCAAGTCACACGCACCCTCGGATCAAAGGCTTGATCTGTTTTGCCAATATCACCACCAAAACCGAGTTCAATTGCGTGACTTGCCTTAGGCGTTAATTCGACTCGCATTGGAATATGGTTATCTTCGACGTTATCGATTTGCGGGATCACTTTGATATTGGCGAAATAACCAGTATCTAATAACTGACGATTCAAGGCGCTTACACGGCGAGTTGAGTATGAAGCACCTTCTTTAAAGGGGATAAGATCCTCTAATATATCGGGTTCTAAGTTATGGCCATCGAAACTGACTTGGCCAAATCGGTAACGTTTACCTGAATCAAAATGCAAACTTACCTGTGCGGTATTAATATCGCGGTTAACTTTAATTTGTGATTCAGTAAATTCGCCATCGAAGTAACCTCGTGCCAAGGCTAAGGTGACGAGTTGCGATTTTACGTCGCTGTAAACACCGTGATTTAACACATCGCCGGGTTTAATGTTGACCTTTGCGAGCCATTGATCGAAGGCTCGGTCATCAAGCATTTCACCACTAAAATTAATATCGACCCACTGAACAATGGTTGGCTCGCCGGGGCTGATTTCAAGTTTTAATTCCCACGGTCCCTTGTCATGCTCAATCAGCTTCTCTTCTACTTCACCGTGATAGTAGCCCATGGATTCTAAGGCGGTGCTGATATTGTCATCGACATTAAACAAAAAGGCACGGCGCTGCACCTCAGATTCAGGTAAAGCGCCTAAGTGAGCAACTATGTTGCTTCGAAGCGCTTCATTCACGCCTGTAACAGATAATTTGATAAAATCATCTGCTGCCGCGACTGATGTGACTGAAATCAGACTCAGAAACAAGCAAAGACGAATGTAATGTGAGGTGATTTGCAAAAATGGCTGCACTTTATAGTCCCTGTGATTTGGCATCATTGTCGCCAGAATAAAACCAACAGGCAAGGAGATGATTGAAATTACACGATGAAATGGTTACAAAGGACGCTACTTTTTAAGGGGATGTAAAGAATGAAAACAAAATTAGCCACCTTTAGTTTAATTATTTCGGGCCTACTTTTTATGTCACATAACACCTTTGCCAATGATAAACCGTTCGCCATTGCGATCCATGGCGGTGCGGGGACGATTTCTAAAGCTAATCTCACCCCTGAACAACGCCAAGCCTACAAAGATAAGTTAAAGGAAGCGGTCGATAAAGGCTCAAAAGTCTTAGAGGAGGGCGGTGACAGCTTAGTGGCAGTACAAACCGCAATTAATATCCTTGAAAATAGTGCTCTGTTTAATGCTGGTATAGGCGCGGTTTATACCTATGACGGCGGACATGAATTAGATGCCGCCATTATGGATGGCAAAACCATGAATGCCGGCGCTGTCGCTGGAGTGCGTCATATTGCCAATCCAATTGACTTAGCCTTGGCCGTGATGAATAAATCTGAGCACGTGATGCTCTCGGGCGCAGGAGCAGAAGAATTTGCACTGACTCAAGGTTTTACTTTAGTGCCAAATCATCATTTTGATACAGACGAGCGTTATCAGCAATTACTCGATGCACGGCAAAAACTGCAAGCTGCGGCTAAATCTGAACAAGTTGCTAATGTTGAGATGAAGGACCTCGATTACAAATTTGGTACCGTTGGTGCTGTCGCCTTAGATAAAAAGGGTAACTTAGCTGCAGGTACATCGACCGGTGGTATGACGGCAAAACGCTTTGGTCGTATCGGTGACTCTCCTGTCATCGGTGCTGGCACTTATGCTGAAAACGGTGTTTGTGCCGTATCGGCAACGGGTCATGGTGAATTCTTTATCCGTTACCTCGTCGCGGGGGATATTTGTGCCAAGGTGAAATATCAGCAAAAATCTATCATTCAGGCTGCAGATGAAGTTATTAATCAACGTCTTATCACTGCTGGCGGTTCAGGGGGTGTGATTGCAGTCGATCAGCGTGGCAATATTGCTACGCCATTTAATACCGAAGGTATGTACCGCGCCACCCGTAGTAATGGTGAGCCAGCCCAAGTGCTGATTTGGCATGATCAATAATGTCATTGGTAGAAGTATCTAGGTTTATAACTGACATGACTTAGAAACGTTAAAACTTCGAAACCTTAAAAAGCGAGTGCCGCAAAAGTGGACTCGCTTTTATTTTTATATCTTAATTTTACTAATATCTTGAAAAGTAACTAGATAAATATCATTAAGCAGTATGGCTTATGATGTTTATCTGAGTGGTGCGGTTTGAGTTGGCCTAATAATTAGCGCTGTTTTAACCTTTGAAATTCAAATCTAGCAGTATAGAAGCCTAGATGTCCATATATCCAAATGATCTATTATTACCGTTTAATATATCAAATAGTTATTAATTCATTATCCATCGACCCATAAAGGCATAGAATCCGGCTCAGACAATGCATTAAATGGGAGTCATTGATGGAACAATTACCGATATTGAATTTAAGTGATTGGCATGCCGGTGGACAACGTCGTTACGCTTTTATTACTAAGCTTGCTGATGCTGCTAGAAGAATAGGGTTTTTCTATCTCACCGGCCACGGCATTGAGCTTGCTAGACAGCAGCAAGTACTTCAGTTAGCGGCAGATTTCTTTGCGCTGCCCGTCGTAGATAAACTTGCGGTGAAAATGGCTAATACACCGCATTTTCGCGGTTATACCCGTTTGCAAGGTGAATTGACCTTAGGGAAACCGGACTTGCGGGAACAGTTTGATATCATGCAAGAAGAAGTGGCTAACCCTCAGCAGTCTGATATGCCTATATGGTGGCAGCTACAGGGGCCTAATCAATGGCCGTCACAATTACCACAGATGAAATCGACTTTATTGGCATGGCAACAGGATTTAGCCGATATCAGTGTCACACTATTGAGGGCTTTAGCTGTTGCGCTAGAGCAGCCAGAAAGCGCCTTTGATGCCACGATTGAAGCGGGTCCTTATCAGCATATGAAGCTTATTCGCTATCCCGGCGCGGATGGACAGACTTCAGGCCAAGGCGTTGGGGCACACAAAGATCCTGGCTATTTGACCTTAGTGCTGCAAGATAAGCAATCCGGTTTAGAGGTTCAGACTGACAACGGTTGGTTAAGCATACCGCCATTAGAAGACGCCTTTGTGGTGAATATAGGTGAATTACTTGAGTTGGCTTCTAATGGGTATTTAAAGGCAACCAACCATAGGGTGGCAAGCCCGCCTGCTGGGGTCGAGCGCTACTCGTGCGCCTTTTTTATGGCGGCGCAGTTGAATGCGACAGTTCCTTTGTTACCTTTGCCAAAGCATCTGGCGAACAAAGCTCAAGGACCGGCAAGCGATCCATTAAATCCTCTTTTCCACCAAGTGGGCCAGAACGTATTAAAAGGGCGTTTGCGCTCTCATCCCGACGTTGCTCAAGCACATTACGCCTCATTCGCTCATGCCATTTAATGGTTATTAGGATCTATTATGCAATTTAAAACTAAATTACTTCACACCCATTATGCCGCTGATAACTCGACGGGCGCTCTTACAACTCCTATCTATCAAAGTAGCACCTTCGCCTACGGTAGTGCCGAGGATGGTCGAGCCCGTTTTGCAGGTGAGCAACCGGGCTTTATCTACAGTCGCATGGCGAATCCGACAGTGCAGGCGCTTGAATATCAATTAGCACAACTGGAAGGGGCTGATGAAGCACTCGTTGTTGCGAGTGGGATGGCGGCAATCAGCAGTATTTTCTATGCCTTAGCGAGTCAAGGTGATGAAATCGCATTTATCGACCCCGTATACGGTGGCACTGCGGCATTTTTAATCCAAACGTTAACCCGCGCGGGTATTACTGTGCGCCGTTATCAAGATGATGATCATTTATTGGCAGAGATTACCGCCGAAACAAAAATTATTTTATTTGAGCCCATCACCAATCCGACCTTAAAAGTCAGTGACTACCGTAGGGTTAAGCTTGCCGCCGAAAAAGTGGGCGCTATAACCATTTGTGATAATACGTTTTTAACCCCGTATTTATTCAAACCGCTGGAACATGGCATTGATATCGTGATGCACAGTGCCACTAAGTATTTAAGTGGCCATGGCGATTTGATCGCAGGTGTTGTCGCTGGACCTAAGGCATTAATGCAACCTATTCGCACTATAGCGCTTAAACATATCGGCGCCGCGATTGGGCCACAGGAAGCCTATTTATTACAGCGAGGCTTACGTACCTTAGCACTTAGAATGGATGCTCATCTTGCGGGCGCGGCTAAGGTCGCCGCTTTTCTTGCAACCCATCCGAGCGTTGCAAAAGTTTATTACCCAGGGCTAGCAGATGATCAAGGTCATCAAGTTCTGAGTGAAACCATCAACGCCTTTGGCGGTATGGTGAGTATTGAGCTCGAAGGCGGTTTTAACCGAGCGGCGCAGTTTTTAGATCATTTGAACTTGTTTACTCAAGCGGTCAGTTTAGGTGACTTAGAAAGCCTTGCCTGTCATCCAGCAAGTACCACCCATGCCGCTATGGATGCCGCGAGTCGGCTAGCTTCAGGGGTGAATGACAACCTGATTAGATTGAGCATTGGCGTCGAAGATCCTCAAGATTTGATTGCCGATCTTGAGCAAGCCTTAGCCATTTAAGCATATTGATACTAGCCATCCCCAGTTAAATTGATTGGGGATTTCAAAAGTATAATGTTATTAATTTCGTCGATCTAAAGTTAATCTCCGTATTTTTTTACGTTTTTTTTACGCGTCAGAATTGTTTTCGTCTGTTAAAGTGAAAATCTGTATGACATAACGACTTACATTTTGATGGACAAACTAAGTGTTTTTAAACTCTCTGTTAGGTTGAGCTTTATTTCTGAGTGCCTACTCGCTATTTGCTTATATCTACCATCTTGGAGGGTGTCATCTAAAGCATTCTTATTGTACTCCAACTCGTTGTCGTTATGATTACACTTCAATGTTGTTTTCAATATGCGTATATGGCTGCATTTTTTGAAGATATTCGTGTTCATTTTTTATTTAACGCTCCTTATTATTCCCTCCCAATGATAGATGTGGCTGTTTTTATCAATCTAATCACTTTTATTGTCATAGTGATTGTCGCGACGATAAGTCAACTTGCAGTCCACATTAGACGACAACAAAGAGTATTAGGGGAAGATCTATTTCGTAACCTAACTCTGTTATCGATTGCACATGATTTTAGAACAGGACATGAGCGCTCGTATTTTATGATACCTAATAAATTATTCATTAAGTCTTTCACGATAAATATCTAAAGGTGAGTTGGAATGATTGCAGTCAGTGGAATACAGAAATCTAGCTCTCGATTTCATACCATAATTCATCTATGTAGCTTTTTGATTGTCATATATAGCTTCACCATGTTGATGCCTATCGCTGTTGCATTATTTTATAAAGATGGATATATCACTCCATTTTTAATCACATTCCTTCTTTCGCTTTTTATTGGTGTGGTCGGTTGGAAGATGACAAGTGAGGAAAATAAAAATCTGCAAAAACGTGATGGCTTCATGGTCGCTTGTTTATTTTGGCTGATATTTTCCTTAATGAGTGCATTACCTTTTCTTCTTGATAGACGATTGGACTTGAGTTTAACCGATGCCATGTTTGAAGGTGTGTCTGGCATTACGACGACTGGAGCCTCGATTTTTTCAGATATTGATGAACTACCTAAATCGATTTTATTTTATCGAGCACAGCTTAATTTCCTCGGTGGGTTAGGGATAATTGTTTTGGCCGTTGCAATTATGCCATTTCTTGGTATTGGTGGCGCAAAATTATATCAGTCTGAGATGCCAGGTCCCATGAAAGAGGAAAAGATGACGCCTCGCCTTGCGGATACGGCTCGAAATTTATGGGGGCTTTATAGCGTACTTGCCTTAGGTTGTGCAGTTGCTTATAAACTTGCAGGAATGAATTGGTTTAATGCCATATGTCATAGTCTATCTACCGTTTCATTGGGTGGGTTTTCTACACATAGTGACAGCTTAGGATATTATAACAGTGCTGCAATTGAGCTTGTGGGTGGTGTGTTTTCAATACTTGCAGCAATCAATTTCGCCTTATACTACATAGTGTTAGTTCGGCGAAGCTTCAAGCCTATTTGGTATAATGCGGAGGTTCGATTTTTTATTCTCATATTATCTATCGTTGTTGGGATCGCTTGTTTAGAGCTGAATCGTACTCAAACTTTTGATATTAAAGATTCATTGGTACATGGATTTTTTCAAACAGTTTCAGTTATGACGGACAATGGATTAGGCTCTGCAGGTTATCCTAATTGGCCCAGTCATATTGTGCTTTTATTATTAGGTGCGAGCTTTTTTGGTGGATGCTTTGGTTCTACTTGTGGCGGTATTAAAGCTGTCAGATTTTTACTTTTGTACCGTCAAGGGATCCGAGAAATTCATCAATTGGTTCATCCTAATGCCATTTTAACGACAAAGATCAGTGGCCAAGTTGTTTCAGACAGAGTCATTCGTTCAGTATGGGGATTATTTTTCCTGTACATATTTTTTACTTGCGTTTTTGTATGGGGATTGGTCGCCATTGGACATGATTTTGCCACCGCCTTTGGAACCGTCGCCGCGTGCATTAATAATATGGGGATTGGTTATGGTGACACTGCATCTGGATTTGGCACGTTAAAAGATGCGGCTAAATGGCTGATGTGTGTCGCTATGCTTTTTGGGCGATTAGAAATATTTCCTGTACTCATTATTTTCTCACGGGCATTCTGGCGATTTTAATTTTAAGTGTATTTTATGGTTAATTTGTCGAATTGACTGGGAGGGGCAGTAAATGAAATGGTTATTGAGATGTATATTACTCATTATGCTAGTAGGGTGTCAGAAATCGCCAGTGTATACCAAGTTAGAAGGCCTTGCGCAGGGAACGAGTTGGCATGTGACATTTTGGAGTAAAGACAAGATAAATAGTACAGAGATAAACCGCGAGATTGAGCGGCAATTGGCAGAAATAGATCTTCATATGTCTACTTATCGTTCAGATTCGGTGATTTCTCGTTTTAATAGTATGCACTTAGCTATGGCGGTCGGAGATGATATTTTAGGGCTTATAGGGATAGCCAAGGAGGTCACTTCAAAAACGGAGGGTTGTTATGATTTGACCATTAAACCATTATTCGATTTGTGGGGATTTACCTATAATCAATTAACTATTCCTACAGAAAATGCACTTCAACAGACATTAACCTATGTTGGCTTACATCATTTAAGTATTGATAATCAAATGTTAACTAAAGATTTTCCAGAGGTACATCTTGATTTATCTTCGATTGGACAGGGATATAGCGTAGGCAAAGTTGCAGATGTGCTAAAGCGATACAATATCGATAATTATTTGGTAGAGATTGGCGGTGAAATGGTCGTACACGGCAGTAAGCTCGACGGTTCTGCTTGGAAAATCGCGATTGAAAAACCGCTGCCAGAACAGCGAATAATGCAAAAGGTTCTGCTTATTAATTTCCCTCAAGCTATCATGACATCGGGTACATATCGTCATTATTTTGATCATTTAGGGCAGCGCTATTCACATATTATTGATGCGCGAACCGGTAAACCCGTAACCCATAACACAGTATCTGTAACTGTATTGGCAACGGATCCGGCTAGAGCAGATGCTTGGTCTACAGCGCTATTATGTTTAGGAAGTCAAGAAGGATTAGTCGTTGCTAATCAGAATGATATAAAAGCATTATTTATTGATGACAATAAAGGTGTACTTAAAGAGATTAAGACTGATAGCTATAATAAAATGAAAAATATAGAGCTTAATTAATCTACAATATCATCGCTTGGTCATGTGTTAATGCCAGTTAGTATTTCTAGCTGGCATTTTTATTTTACTTTTATAGCTAATGCCATGGTTTATTGTGGCCTTATTTGCCACTGATTATGATGATTTTTACGTATTCTTTACGGGATTAGTCATTTGAACTCTAGAGACTTTACGCGGTTAATTCATATATTTGTCCTGTTACTCACTTTCTTAAGGACAAATTATATGGACTGGATATTTCTAATACTTTCCATAGCACTTTTCATCTACTTAGCAGTGGCAATGTTTGCCCCTAATAAGTTTTAGGAGTCGTTATGTTTGAAATTACCCTTATTTTTACTACTGCGCTTGGGCTCGCATGGCTGTTGGGATCCTATATGACAGGGGTTTTCTCTGGTCAGTCCCATTTTTCAGATCGTTTATTTAATCCCATTGAAAAGTGGATTTATCGGGCTATAGGCGTAAATGCCCATTCGGGGATGACATGGAAATCCTATGGTGCGGCGTTTCTTATCAGCAACTTGGTACTTGGCATTTTGGCGTTTCTTATCCTTAAATTCCAACATGTGTTACCGCTTAACCCCGATGGCATAGGACCATTATCTTGGGATCTGGCTTTGCACACTGCGGTGTCATTCCTCACCAATACCAATCAACAGCACTATTCCGGGCAGGCTCAGCTCAGTTATCTATCCCAAGGATTTGTAATTGTCACGCTGCAATTTGTCACTCCAGCCATGGCGCTGGCGGTTTGTGTGGCGATTTTGCGGGGAATGTTAGGCGGGTTGAATAATGACAGCGCCAAAGAGGGCGAGGCTCGAAATCTGGGTAACTATTATGTTGACCTAGTGCGCGGTGTACTCAGACTTATGCTGCCATTAGCCGCTATTGTTGCGCTGTTACTGACTTGGCAAGGCGTACCGAGTAGTTTTGACGGTGCGCAAAAAGTGAACACCTTAGATTCTGCATCACCTATCACTGAGCAGGTCGTTCCGATTGGCCCCGTTGCATCTATGGTGGCCATTAAGCAGTTAGGTACTAATGGCGGGGGCTGGTATGGCCCCAACAGTAGTAACCCGCTAGAAAACCCAACGCCAGTCAGTAATGCCATCGAAACCATAGCCTTAGTGCTGATCCCTATGGCCGTCGTCTTTATGGCTGGCGGAATGCTAAGACGCAAAAAATTTACCCTGATGGCTTTAGTTGCTATGGGTCTATTGAGCGTCAGTTTTCTGGGGGCGACTGTGTACAGCGAGTTGCAACCCAACGCTGCCTTTGCGGGATTAAGCGCCCAAGGGCCTAATATGGAGGGTAAAGAAGTTCGCTTTGGACCTGAGCTATCGGCGCTATGGGCTTCTTTTACCACACAAACCTCTAACGGTTCGGTCAATGCTATGCACGATTCCTTCAATCCAATCGGGGGATTGATGACGCGATCAGGCATGTTACTTAATGCGATATGGGGCGGTATTGGCTGCGGTTTTGTTAACTTTATCGTTTATGTGTGGATTGCTGTGTTCTTATCGGGATTGATGATTGGCCGTACGCCAGAGATATTTGGTCGTAAACTCGAAACCCGTGAAATCACCCTTTTGGGAAGTCTATTAGTTTTACCTACCTTGTGCGTCTTAGGTTTGACGGCGATCACTGTAGCTATCCCGAGTATTACGGGCAACAGCAACCCCGGCTTTCACGGAATTTCGCAAGTCTTTTACGAATATACCTCCGCTTTTGCTAATAACGGTTCGGGTTTTGAAGGCTTAGGTGATAACACGCCTTGGTGGAATATCAGCTGCGTTATCGCCTTACTGCTTGGTCGATACTTGCCACTGTTTTTACCGCTGGCGATTGCGGGGATGATGTCGAGCAAAAGAGTGAGCCCCGACAGTAACGCGAGCTTGAAGCTCGAGAGTCCCACCTTTTGTTTCACCCTTATTGCTGTGATTTTAATCATTAACTTCCTGTCTTTCTTACCTGCGGCGGTATTAGGGCCTATTGGCGAAGCTTTAGAACTTGCCACTATGAGTCTGGAGAAATAGTCATGCATAAACCTGCTCAAATATTAGATAGCGCCGGCGTGAAGCAAGCTGCCTTCGGTGCTGTAAAGAAAATGTCCTTAGTGAGTATGGCTGGCAACCCAGTGATGTTCGTGGTGATGGTGGGCGCTTTACTCGCCGCTTTGATCACAGGACAAAAGTTCTTCAATGGCGAGACTGTTGGTTTTGAGCTAGCCACGACCCTTATTCTTTTGCTTACCGTGTGGTTTTCTAACTTTGCGGAATCCGTGGCAGAGGCAAGGGGTCGCGGACAAGCGGCCAGCTTAAAGTCAGCGAAAGAGGCACTGCAGGCTCGGCGCATACGCCACGGTGAGTTGGAATCAGTATCCGCAACTTTGCTTGTCAAAGGCGATAAGGTGAAGGTTTTACAGGGGGATTATATTCCTGCCGATGGTGAAATCATTGAAGGGATAGCCACTATCAATGAATCGGCGATTACCGGTGAATCTGCGGCAGTGCTGCGTGAAGCGGGTACAGATCATTCCGGTGTGATTGGCGGCACTAAGGTACTTACGGGTGAAATTACCGTGCTGGTTGCCAACGATCCGGGGAATAGCTTTTTAGATCGTATGATAGGGCTGGTCGAAGGGGCGAAGCGTCAGAAAACACCGAACGAAACGGCGTTGACTGTGCTACTTGCATCATTGACTGCGGTTTTCCTTATCGTGGTGGTGACTTTGCCACCCATGGCGGGTTTCGTCGGTGCAAGCCTTGATTACACTATGTTAATTGCGCTGTTAGTGTGTTTGATCCCAACGACGATTGGTGGCTTGTTACCTGCCATTGGTATTGCAGGCATGAACCGCGCCTTAGCCGCCAATGTGGTCGCTAAATCGGGTAAAGCCGTGGAAGTTGCGGGGGATATCGATACGTTACTGCTGGATAAAACTGGCACTATCACTTTCGGTGATCGTCAAGCGACCGCATTTTTACCGGTGAAAGGCATTGCTGCTGAGATGTTGCGTGATGCGGCGGTGCTGTCTTCCCTCGATGACCCCACCCCAGAAGGGAAATCTGTACTCAAATTGGCCATAGATTTGGGCGCGGTGTTACCCGTCAAACCTACGGATGCGACTTTTATCCCATTTACACCGGAGACTCGGGTTTCTGGGGTTATTTTAACCGATGGTATTCAAGGCATTAAAGGCGCGGGCGATGCGATGCAGTTTTGGGCGCAGCAGCATCAAATTCACTGGCCTGAATCTGTTAACGCGCTTATCCGCAAAGTGGCTTTGCAGGGGGGCACTCCCTTAGTCGTCGCCAGTGGCACGCACATTTTAGGGGTTATAGCCTTAAGTGACGTGATTAAGCCAGGCGTTGCGGAGCGGTTTGCCCGTTTAAGAGCGCTCGGTGTGCGGACCATCATGGTGACTGGGGATAATCCGCTAACGGCTGGCGTGATTGCCGCCGAAGCTGGGGTCGATGATTTTGTAGCTGAAGCTAAACCTGAGGATAAACTTGCCCTTATTCGCGCAGAGCAGGCCAAAGGTCGATTAGTGGCTATGGTGGGGGATGGTACTAACGATGCGCCGGCATTAGCGCAGGCCGATGTAGGTCTTGCGATGAACTCAGGTACCCAAGCCGCTAAAGAAGCTGGCAATATGGTGGACTTGGATTCTGATCCCACTAAATTACTGGCTATCGTTGAAGTCGGGAAACAATTGCTGATCACCCGCGGCGCCTTGACTACATTTTCTCTCTCTAATGATGTGGCTAAGTATTTTGCCATTATTCCAGCGGTATTTGCGGGGGCTTTGCCTGCGATTGGTGCACTGGATCTGATGCAGCTTCACAGCCCAACCTCAGCCGTACTCGCAGCGCTCGTATTTAACGCTCTTATCATTCCGGCCTTAATTCCATTGGCATTAAAAGGCATCAAGCTCAGACCTATAAGTGCCGAAAAATTACTGCGAAATAATATGCTGATTTATGGCTTAGGTGGGGTGATTTTACCCTTTGTCGGCATTAAAGCACTCGACTCAATCATTGCACTTATGCTCTAGGAGACAGTAATGAATTCAATCGTATATACCACTAAAACCCAGCATGCCGTTATGGGATTGAGAGCCAGTCTCGCCCTGTTATTTGTGTGTGGCGTTGTCTATACCGGCACTGTGACTCAGCTCGGTGGCGCTTTATTTCCCGTACAAGCTAAGGGCAGTGTGATCCACAGGGATAATGTTGCTATGGGTTCTGAGTTCATCGCTCAGCCATTTGTTAATCCAGCCTATTTTTATAGTCGGCCAAGCGCTGTCGGTTACGATCCTATGGCGACAGGTGGTAGTAATCTTGCACCGAGTAACCCGGCGCTACGTGAACGTGTGATGGCAACAAGCCAAGAAATCCAAGCCAGAGAATCCGTTCAGGCCGCTGATATCCCTGTGGATTTACTCGCCACATCGGGGGCGGGAATGGATCCTCATATTTCACCCGCAGCAGCCAAACTGCAAGTCGCGCGTGTGGCTCAGGCTCGACAGTTAGCAGAAACACAAGTGTTGACCTTAGTGGCGCAATTTATCGAACCACCGCAGTGGGGCATTTTTGGGCAAGCGCGCGTCAATGTACTCAAGCTCAACCTCGCTCTCGACCAGATTGCTAAACACGCTCAATAAAACAATATTCTACTGAATTTAAGGATAAATTTTTATGTTACCGATTAAGTCAGCTCCTTGTTCGCACCTCTGTGCGGGTGTGATGATGGCATTATCTTCATTCTCTATGGGCGCGCTTGCCAGCACTGAGACTCATGGGGGCAATGCCTCTTGGCAGAGTCAAGGGAGTGTGATGCTCATCAGTGATTATGCGTTTCGCGGTATTTCTCAAACTGATGAAGGACCTGCAGTTCAAGCAGGGTATACCTTAAGTCATGATTCTGGCTGGTATGGCTCGCTTTGGGGCAGTAACATCGAATTTGGGGATGGAAGTTTAGAACTCGACTTGTCCGCTGGCTGGGCCAAGGATTGGGATAATGGATTAACAACGGACCTAGGCGTGATACGTTACCAATACTCGCAGGACGATACTGACCTGAGTTATAACGAAATTTATGCTGTGGTAAGCTACGCCGATGCTAAGTTAGGGCTGGTTTATTCTCCTGATTATTTTGGCGAGAATGTGGACGATTTTCAGTATGTTTACGCCAGTTATGAACCGCAGCTGTTCTCTAATGTAAGTCTAGTACTGCATCTTGGGAGCAATTTTTTTGCTTCTCAGCAAGATATGGCACTGTTTTTAGGTTCTATGGCCGCAAGCAATAGCCACTATTTAGATTGGCGAGTTGGGCTGAACCTCAATATGACTGAGCAGGATGTGTTGAGTGTCGGTTATGTCGATACGGATTTATCGCAGAGTCAGTGCCAGTCCCTGTGTGATGCGCGCTGGATAGTGAGTCTTTCAAGGAGTTTCTAATCGTGGTACCAATCAGTCAAACACAGCAAGCCAATGCGCTCTTAAGTCAGATACAGCAAAATGATAAAGGTAAACTGACGGTTTTTCTTGGGGCGGCACCTGGCGTGGGCAAGACCTATGCAATGCTCAGTGCGGCAAGGGAAATGGCCCAGCAAGGTGTCGATTTGCTGGTTGGACTGGTGGAAACCCATGGGCGTGCCGATACCGAGGCCATGGTAGCGGGTTTTGAGGTATTGGCACGTAAACCCATTGATTATCATCATAATCGTTTAACGGAATTCGATCTGGATGCGGCGCTGCTTCGTCGGCCTAAGCTTATCTTAGTCGATGAGTTGGCCCACACGAATGTCCCCGGTAGTCGCCATAAACGGCGCTATCAAGACGTCGCAGAATTATTAGCTGCGGGCATTGATGTCTATACCACAGTCAATATCCAACATTTGGTCAGTTTGAATGATCTGGTTTTGCAAATTACTCAAGTGCGGGTACGGGAAACCGTCCCCGATCGCTTCCTTGATGAAGCCCATGAAATTATATTTGTTGATTTACCGCCATCAACACTCATCGAACGCTTACAGCAAGGCAAAGTTTATCTGCCAGAGTATGCTCGCTCGGCTTTAGATGCTTTTTTTTCGGTCTCGAATTTGACTGCACTGCGCGAATTGGCAATGAAAAAAGTCATAGAGCGAGTCGATGCAAAACTGATTTGTGAACTCGATGCCAAAGCACAGGGAACGGATTTTGTTCTCAAAGACAGATTGCTGGTTTTAGTGAGTAACAGCAGTGATCATCAGTATTTGATCCGCATAGGTCGGCAGATTGCCGAGCGGCGGCAAATTCCTTGGTTAGTGCTTTGGGTCGATACCGGCAAAGCGCTGGGCCTTTATCAGCGGAAAAGGTTAAATGAGGCCTTTGCCTTAGCGAAGGAACTTGGCGCGCAGACTGAAGTATTACGCGATACGAGCAGTTATCAGGCCATTTTACCTTACATAGCCCTGCATCGAATTAACACAGTATTAGTCGGCGCAGGTGTGAAACGCACCTATCCTTGGTGGCGTAAAAGGCTGTATCAACGCTTGATTGAGTCTGGTTTACCTGTTGAGGTGAGTGTCTATCACGCACCCGAAAACCAAATGCAAGTACGAGATCCCATTACGCCTAAAGCCAGTTTTGGTGATCTTCGAGGCCATATTCTTGGGCTGATTGGCGTGGTGGTTATTTTTCCGCTGGTGGCATTTTTAGATACTTGGCTCAGTAATGGCAATCTGGTGTTGTTATATGTTTTCTTGATTGTCAGCATTGGTTTAACCTATGGCGCTAGGCCTGCCATGGCAACTGCGGTGTGGTCTTTTTTCAGCTTTAATTTCTTTCTTACTGATCCCAAATTTACTATGAATGTAAATAGTCAGGATGATATTGCCACTTTAATTTTTTTGATGTGTATAGGGCTTATCAGTGGACCGGCGGCATCTCGGATCCGAAATCAGTTTATTTTACTGCGCGAGTCTAATCGTTATGCTGAAACCTTAAAAGATGTTGCCCAAGAATTATCGGTTGCCGATGATGAAAAAGCCCTTTGGCAAACGATAGGGCGCAAGATTGCTGGTTCAGTGAATGCCGATTGTTATATTGTTTTGCAGCGTAAAGATGGTCAGCGATCCTATTTACCGCTGCTGAATACGCCATTTAACGACCTTGATTTAGCCGCAATCGATTGGACCTTGCGCCATGGGCAAGCGGCGGGGCGTTTGAGCGATACCTTGAGCGCATCGGGTGTGAGTGTGTTCCCCATTGAACTAGAAGGTACGACGATTGGCGCGGCGATTTTAGATTGGCAACCTACGGTCAACGAACTCAGTCCGTTTGATAGAGAGCTTATTCTGGCCATGTTACAGCAAGGCGCTAATACATGGCGGCGTATTCAGTTAGTGTCAGATCTTGAATCGGCACGGGTGAAAACAGAAATTGAGCAGTTACGTTCCGCATTATTATCGTCAGTGTCTCACGATCTAAAATCACCACTCTCAGCCATGATGGGGGCGGCGGAGAGCTTAAAATTATTGAATAAACAATTGCTAGAGGCTGACCGCAACGAGCTACTTGATACTATTTTGCAAGAAAGCCGTCGCTTGGACAGCTATATCCAAAATCTACTCGATATGACACGCCTGGGTCATGGCACTTTGAGCATAGAGCGTGATTGGGTTTCGGCAGATGACATTATTGGCAGCGTACTTGGCAGGCTTAAACGCTATTTCCCTAATGCAATCGTTGAATATCACAGAGAAAAAGAACCCCCACTCCTATTTGTGCATGCGGCGCTGATTGAGCAAGGATTATTTAACATTCTAGAGAATGCTGTTCGATTTTCACCACCAGAAGAGCCTATTTGTATTGAATTGACCATTTCTAATCACCGTTGCTGTATTGCCATTGAAGATAGAGGGCCAGGGATTCCCGCCAGCCATAGGGATCAAATTTTCGATATGTTTTATGTGGTTGCCGATGGCGATCAGAAAAAACAGAATACAGGTATGGGGCTGGCTATTTGCAAAGGCATGATAGCTGCACACGGCGGTAGTGTTCGCGTTACCGATTGCCTACAGGGGCAAGGTACTCGTTTTGAAGTTGAATTGCCGTTAGACTATCCCGTTCCTGGCTAATCATTTTTAGCCAAAATATCCTTAATAAACCACAGAATGGACTAGAGACGTGGCAATAAAAATCGTGGTTATCGATGATGAGACCCAAATACGCCGCATGCTGCGGATTGCACTCACCAGTGAGGGCTATGACGTTACCGAAGCTGAAAATGGTCAGCAAGGGCTCGCAGCTGTCGCTCGACAGCAACCTGAATTAGTTATTTTGGATTTAGGCTTGCCGGATATGGAAGGCCATCAAGTGCTACAGGAGTTACGGGGATGGTCCGATGTTGCTGTGATTGTATTGTCGGTTCGCAATCAAGATAAAGAAAAAGTCGCAGCATTAGATGCAGGCGCGCAGGATTATGTGACCAAACCTTTTAGTGTGGAAGAGTTACTGGCAAGGGTGCGGGCGATTTTAAGGGACCATATCAAACCTGAAAAATTACCCATATTAGATGACGGCAAGTTGCAGATTGATTTAAGTCGCAGGCTGGTTAAAGTTGATCATCAAATTGTTGAACTCACACCCAAGGAATACGCAGTATTGTCTAAATTGGCGTCGTCACCTAACTGCGTTGTCACTCAGACTCAGTTGCTCAAAGAAATTTGGGGACCCGCTCATACAGAAGACACACATTATCTACGAATTGTGGTCAGTCACTTAAGGCAAAAATTAGGCGACTCCCCGAGTGAACCTCAGTATGTGCGGACTGAGCCCGGTGTGGGTTATCGCTTTTATATCGACTTATAGCTTGTATCAATAGCGAATTTAAATGCGTTGGAATGACAAGTAAAATGATCACCGAAGACGGATGGTATTATCTGCCGCCATTGAAGCTCAATCGGATACTTGCCTGATTTCAGTTTGTAGTGTTCGCTTCAGTTAACTCTAAGTTGCTCTTTCTGGCTGCCTTTGTTGGCGCTATTTTTGTCCTGTTAGCTCTTGTTGACATTGGATTATACCAATCGTATTAAATATCTGTTCATTCAGCGGGAGTTCAACGCGCTTTAGACAAGGCGAAGGCTTGAAGGCATAGTGGTGCTCTGTCGAAAGCCTTAAACGCAGTATAAAGCGCGTTGAAACCCGCCCTTCGGGAGGCACACAGGCATCCCACTCCCGTGTTGCATAGACTTAAAAGGGAATAACCATTTCTGCGTCAATGCGCCTTGGATTGAGATGCCTGTGAGGCTCTGAACTGATTAGATATTTAATGTGATTGGTATTATGCACTAGATAAGCCCAATCGATATAAATCGCACATTCTTGCCGATATTTTGACTAGACTACAAACGTAGGGTTAATTCGAGGGAAAGACTATGGACTTAATTAAAATCCGCGACCATATGGATCGTCAGCCCGTGTTGCTGCGCGCTAATATGTCGCTTGCGACTGCGGTCGAAAAGCTGTTAGATAATAATAAAATGGGCGCAGCAGTGGTTGATGATACGGGCGATTTGGTGGGCTTTTTATCCCAGCAGGATTGTTTGGCTGTGATGATTAAAAGTAGCTATCACTGTGATATGACCTCAGTGGTGAAGGATTGCATGCGCACTGAAGTGCTGTTCGTTGGGCCAGATGACAGTATTTTGCAGCTCGCCGAACAAATGCTAGGGCCTAAACCTAAAGTGTATCCAGTGGTTGAACATGGCAAAGTAATTGGCACGATTAATCGCACCAATGTGCTCAAAGCCATGAATATCTATATGCAACAATGTTATCTGTCACCGGTTTAATTTAAGTCGAGCCAGTGCGAAACTGACACGCCATATACTGAGTGCAGAGTAAATTAGCAATACCATTACGCCACTTTCCTTGCTAGGATCGCCGTTTTTGATGCTAGCAATGGAATTTGGATTTGAACTCAGACAAACATCCGCTATCGAACGCCTTTCTTAATCTTTGTTATCAGAGCGACGCGTCGCGGATCCGTCGTCGTTTATTTAAGCTCAATAAAGAAGCCGACTCAGATAAAAAGACCCAAGTCTTAGCTCAGCTGAGCGAGCAAGCGCAGGCGGCGTTTGAGAAGGTTGAGCAGCGCCGTAACGCTCGCCCTAAAATCCACTATCCTGAAAACCTGCCTGTTTCCTTGATGCGCGATGATATTGCACGCGCGATTGCGGGCAATCAAGTGGTGATCATCGCCGGTGAAACGGGCTCGGGCAAAACGACCCAGTTACCTAAAATCTGTTTGGAATTAGGCCTAGGTTGCCGTGGCATGATAGGCCACACCCAGCCACGACGTTTAGCAGCCCGCAGTGTGGCGAGCCGAGTCGCAGAAGAATTACAAAGTCCGCTCGGTGAAGTGGTTGGCTTTAAAGTGCGTTTTGCCGATGCACTTAAGAGTGACTCTTATATCAAGTTAATGACCGACGGTATTTTACTGGCGGAATTAACCTCCGATCGCAATCTTGATCAATACGATACCATCATCATAGATGAGGCCCACGAGCGCAGCCTCAACATCGATTTTATTCTGGGCTACCTCAAACAAATTCTCAAAAGACGCCCCGATCTCAAAGTTATTATCACGTCGGCGACCATAGATGTTGAGCGTTTTTCTAAGCATTTCAACAATGCACCTATTATCGAAGTGTCGGGCCGTACCTTTCCGGTCGAAACCCGTTACCGACCCTTAGTACAAGATAGCGATGCCGATTTAGATCAAATCGAAGGTATTTTTGCCGCCGTCGATGAACTGGTGGCCGAAGGGCTGGGCGATATTCTGATCTTTATGAACGGCGAGCGGGAAATTCGCGATACGGCCGAGCAATTGAGTCGGCGTAATTACCGCGATACCGAAATTTTGCCGCTGTACGCGCGTTTATCTTACGGTGAGCAGTCTAAAGTCTTCAGTAGTCACAGAGGTCGGCGGATTGTACTCGCGACCAACGTGGCGGAAACCTCGTTGACAGTCCCCGGCATTCGCTACGTTATCGACCCAGGTACGGCGCGTATCAGCCGTTATAGCTATCGCACTAAGGTGCAACGTTTACCGATTGAACCTATCTCGCAGGCGAGCGCCAATCAACGTCAAGGCCGTTGTGGACGTGTAGGGCCGGGTATTTGTATTCGTTTGTACGATGAGGCGGATTTTAATAATCGTCCGGCGTTTACCGATCCTGAAATCTTGCGCACTAACTTGGCTTCGGTCATTTTGCAGATGCTCGCCATCGGTTTGGGTGATATCGCCGGTTTCCCCTTTATCGAGCCACCCGATCCACGCCATATCCGCGATGGTTTCCTGTTGCTCGAAGAATTACAAGCGGTTGAGAGCAAACACGGCAAGCTAGTGCTGACACCACTTGGGCGCAACTTGGCGCAAATTCCTGTGGATCCGCGTTTGGCGCGTATGGTGGTCGAGAGTCAGCAGTTAGGTTGTTTGAACGAAGTGTTAGTGATTGCCGCGGGCTTATCGATTCAAGATCCCCGCGAACGTCCGATGGAGAAGAAGCAAGCCAGTGATGAAGCCCATCGCCGTTTTGCCGATCCCAGTTCCGATTTCGTCAGTTGGATAAACCTGTGGCAGCACTTAAAAGATCAACAAAAAGAGTTATCTGCTAGTCAGTTCCGTAAAAAGTGCCGCGATGAATATTTGGCCTATTTGCGCGTTCGCGAGTGGCAGGATTTATACGCCCAGCTTAAACAAGCCGTGCACGATTTAAAGTGGCGCTTAAACGATACGCCAGCCAATTATGACAGCTTGCACCGCGCGCTCTTATCGGGCTTATTGAGTCATGTTGGTTTTAAAGATAACAATAACGAGTACTTAGGTGCCCGTAATCGTAAATTCTTTGTGTTTCCCGGTTCGCCACTGGCCAAAAAAGGCCCTAAGTGGATCATGGCGGCTGAGCTTACCGAAACCTCACGCCTATTCGCTCGCTGCTGCGCCAAAATCGAACCTGAATGGCTAGAGCCCTTAGCTGCTCATTTGATCAAGAAAAGCTATGTTGAGCCCCATTTTGAGGCAAAACCTGGCAGCGTTATCGCCCTTGAGAATCAAGTGCTCTACGGCTTGACGGTTGTGCACCGCCGCAAAGTGCAATACGGCCCCATCGATCCCGTTGAAGCGCGTGAGATTTTTATCCGCAGCGCTTTGGCAGAAGGGCAGTTACAGACCCAAGAAGCATTTTTTGTCGCTAACCAAAAGCTGCTCGAAGACATTGAATCCCTCGAGCATAAATCCCGTCGCCGCGATATTTTGGTGGACGAGCAAGTGTTGGTGGACTTTTACGAGCCGCGGATCCCGGAAGGGATTTACAACGCCCAGCTGTTTTTTGGCTGGTGGAAGAAGGCCAAGCGCGAGCAACCGGATTTACTCGATTTCAGCAAAGCGCTGTTAATGCAGCGCAATGCCGACCATATTTCGACCTTGGATTTCCCCGATACGTGGCACAAGGGCAATTTGCGCCTGCAGCTAAGTTATCACTTTGAACCCGCGGCGGCGGATGATGGTGTGTCGGTGCACATTCCGGTGGCGCTACTTAATCAAATCGACGATAGCGATTTCGATTGGCTAGTGGCAGGGCTAAGGGAAGAAAAGTGCATCGCACTGATCAAATCTCTGCCTAAGAGTTTACGACGCAACTTTGTGCCCGCGCCTGACTATGCCCGCGCTTGTGTGCAGGCCATGGTGCCTTTTAGTGCCAGTTTGCTTGAGGCCATGTGCAAGCAATTGCTGCGCATGAGTGGCACGCGTATATCGCCGGAAGATTTTGATTTAACGCAACTGCCTGCGCATTTGCAGATGAACTTTAAAATCGAAGATGATAAACACAACTTAGTGGCCGAAGGTCGGGTGCTCGATACCTTAAAAGCCGAGTTGCAGGGCGTGGTGGCTAAGGCCATTCGTCAGGTGGCGGATAAGGGCATAGAGAGAGAAGCGTTAACTGAGTGGTCCTTTGGCGATTTGCCACAGCAGTATCAGCAGCAAAAAGGCAATTACCAAGTGCGGGCGTTTCCGGCGCTGATCGATAAAAAAGACAGTGTTGCGATCAAATTATTTGATGATGAATTTGAAGCCTTAGATGCCCATCGCCAAGGTTTGCGACGGTTATTGCTGTTAAACATTCCATCACCAGTGAAACACTTACAGCAAGCTTTGCCGAATAAGGCAAAATTGGCGATGTATTTCAATCCCTTTGGTCAAGTACAAATCTTGATTGATGACATTATTGCCGCCGCTGTGCAGCAATTGTTGGATGAAAAAGCCCTCGATGTGCGTAATCAAGCCCAATTTGAGCAGGCAAAGGACTGGGTTCGCCAAGAACTCAACCCGACCGCCGAGCAAATTGCCTTGAAGGTTGAGCAGATTTTGACCTTATACCAGAGCATTAAAAAGCGTCTTAAGGGCAAAATTAGCTTAGATATTGCCTTTGCTATGAGTGATATTCAAAGCCAATTAGACAAGTTAGTGTTTAAAGGTTTTGTCGAATCCTGTGGCTGGAATCGGTTAGCCGATGTGGCGCGTTACTTAAAAGCGATTGAAATCCGTGTCGAGAAGTTGCCCGTTGATCCGACCCGTGACCGTTTGCATATGCAGAGCATCAACAAGGTTCAAGAAGCTTTAATCGCACAACTGGCTAAAGTACCGCGTTCTATGCCGACACCGCCTGCGTTAATCGAGGCGCGCTGGATGATTGAAGAGTACCGTGTCTCTTGTTTTGCACAGGTGTTAGGCACGGCTTATCCGATATCTGAAAAGCGCATTTTGAATCATATTCAACAGGTTTAATAGACTGATTTAAGGTCGAGCTGAGCGTCTTTGTCCGATTGATGTAACAATAACGCGATCAAAAAATGACTAAATAAACCGAGAAAACTAACTATTTTCTCGGTTTTTTATTTTCCCTATGCTTACTCTGCTCACGCGATATACCTCCAGTGATGCGCCATAAAATGAGCGCTTTTTTGGGTGGCAGCGATGCTTTTATGCCGAATATCTTTCTTTTGGGATCAAGTCGTTATCTCGCATGTTTTTACACCTTTCTACTGCCTACTCCTTTATGAATACTCAGGTTTTTTTGGCGGGTTTTCTGTTGTTTTCTCGTAGTGATTTATCCATTTCAGTCGTTTATTAATCATAAAATCAATTCAATCATCTAATTTGTAATTGTAAAAAACGTTTAAAAACTGAGATCTGACGAATACTCACATCAAATTGATGATCTGGATCAAGCATCATCCGCTTTACCAATTTGGAGGTATACATTTTGTTAACAACTAAAAGGTATGATCGCTTCGTGATCCAAAGATGCAATAGATATACATAAAACCTGCCGCTGGCGATTTTTTGCAGCGCATTCAAAGTGGCAGGAACACACCTCTTGGAGGATGCATGAGTGCTAGCACCGCAGAAGAAAAATCCTTAGAACTGAAAATCTTTATCTTTTTAACCGTGTTTCTCGCACCGTTATTGTCCGTACTACTGGTCAGTGGTCTGGGCTTTGCTATTTGGTTCAGCCAAATTTTGACGGGTCCACCGGGCGCTGGTTAAACGTAACATCATCAAATAGTTAAAAATAAGAGTGGAATGTCGGATGAGCAAAGAACTCCATATCACCAGTTTAGTGGTGCAGGTCTTACCGCAGAAAATGGCAGATGTTAGACAACAGATAATGACCATTGAAAATGCCGAACTTTCCGTCAACAACGAAGTGAAATTGGTCGTCGTGATCGAAGGCGAGACGCAACGCGCCTTGATGGACAGTATCGAAGCGATCAATGCCATTCCGGGCGTGTTATCAGCCACTATGGTTTACCACCAGAGTGAAGTGCTCGAAGAGGGTGAAGAATGAATATGAACAGACGTGACTTTATCAAGGCCAATGCGGTGATTGCCGCTGCAGGCGCCGCTGGTTTAGCCTTGCCCGCAGGCGCAAGCAACTTAATTACCAGCTCAGAACAAACCAAATTAGAGTGGAATAAAGCCCCATGCCGTTTTTGCGGCACGGGCTGCTCTGTGATTGTCGCAACTCGCGACGGCAAAGTGGTTGCCACCCATGGCGATGCCAACAGTGAAGTGAACCGTGGGCTCAACTGTATCAAGGGCTATTTTCTATCGAAAATCATGTATGGCAGCGATCGCTTAACCACGCCTATGTTGCGGATGACAGATGGCAAATACGACAAGCACGGTGAGTTTTCGCCCATCAGTTGGGACAGTGCTTTCGACATCATGGCGCAAAAATGGAAAGAAACCATTAAAGCCAAAGGGCCAACTGCTGTGGGCATGTTTGGCTCGGGCCAATGGACTGTGTGGGAAGGTTATGCTGCCGTTAAGTTGATGAAAGCGGGTTTTGGATCGAATAATATCGATCCGAATGCGCGTCACTGTATGGCGTCAGCTGTGGTCGGGTTTATGCGCACCTTTGGTATCGACGAACCTATGGGTTGCTATGACGATATGGAAGCCGCCGATGCCTTCGTCCTTTGGGGCTCGAATATGGCGGAGATGCACCCGATCCTCTGGAGTCGAGTGACTGACAGACGTCTCAGTGCCAGCCATGTAAAAGTGGCCGTGTTGTCGACGTTTGAACACAGATCCTTCGATTTGGCCGACTTGCCGATCGTGTTCACCCCGCAAACCGATTTAGCCATTTTAAACTACATAGCTAACTACATCATTCAGAATGATAAAGTGAACTGGGACTTCGTGAAGAAACACGTTAACTTCCGTCAGGGCACAACAGATATTGGTTATGGTTTACGTCCGACACATCCCCTTGAGAAAAAAGCGAAAAATGTTAAAACGGCGGGGGATTCAACCCCAATTGATTTTGAGACATTTAAAGCCTTCGTGGCGGATTATAGCGTCGAAAAAGTCAGTAAGTTGTCGGGCGTACCCGAGGATAAACTGATTGCGCTGGCCAAGCTGTATGCCGATCCCGACATCAAAGTGACCTCATTTTGGACCATGGGTTTTAACCAACATACCCGAGGTGTGTGGTGTAACAACCTGATTTATAACATTCATCTCTTGATGGGTAAAATTTCAACCCCAGGTAACAGTCCATTCTCTTTGACGGGTCAACCATCAGCCTGTGGCACGGCCCGTGAAGTGGGGACGTTTTCCCATCGTTTACCCGCCGATATGGTCGTGACCAATCCTGAGCACAGAAAGCATGCCGAAGACATTTGGAAGATCCCAAGCGGCATTATTCCACCTAAACCCGGTTATCACGCCGTCGAGCAAAACCGTCGTCTAAAAGATGGCGACTTAAATTGTTACTGGGTGCAAGTGAACAACAATATGCAGGCGGGCCCAAACATCAATGAAGAAGGTTTACCGGGTTACCGTAACCCTGCCAACTTTATCGTGGTGTCCGATGCCTATCCGACGGTTACAACTCAAGCGGCCGATTTGATATTGCCCACCGCTATGTGGGTGGAAAAAGAGGGCGCCTACGGTAACGCCGAGCGCCGTACTCAGTTCTGGCATCAAATGGTGCAGGCACCGGGTGAGTCCCATTCGGATCTGTGGCAATTGATGGAGTTTGCGAAACGTTTTACCACAGACGAAGTCTGGCCTAAGGATGTATTAGCGGCGAACCCTGAGTTCAAAGGGAAAACCCTATTCGAAGTCCTGTATCAGAACGGTAATGTTGATAAGTTCCCACTTGTGGATGCCGATCCTAAGTATTTGAACGATGAGGCTAAACACTTTGGCTTCTATGTCCAAAAAGGCTTATTTGAGGAATATGCGACCTTTGGCCGCGGCCATGGCCACGATCTCGCCCCATTTGATGTTTACCATGAGGCTCATGGCCTACGTTGGCCTGTGGTCGATGGTAAAGAAACTAAGTGGCGCTTCCGTGAAGGCACAGATCCTTATGTTAAAGCGGGTAAGGGCTTTGAGTTCTACGGTCATCCCGATGGTCGTGCGGTTATTTTCGCGCTGCCCTATGAACCTGCCGCAGAAGCGCCCGATGAAGAATATGATATCTGGTTGTCGACGGGTCGAGTATTGGAACACTGGCATTCGGGTTCTATGACCCAACGTGTGCCTGAGCTATATCGTGCCTTCCCCGATGCCGTATGTTTTATGCACCCTGAAGATGCGAAAAAACGCGGTCTGCGCCGTGGCGATGAAATTCGCGTTGTGTCCCGTCGCGGTGAAATTAAGACCCGAGTTGAAACCCGTGGCCGCAATAAACCGCCCGTGGGTTTAGTGTTCGTGCCTTGGTTTGATGCTAGCCAGCTCATTAATAAAGTTACTTTAGATGCGACAGATCCCTTGTCAAAACAAACTGACTTTAAAAAGTGTGCGGTGAAGATCGTCAAGGTTTAAGGAGAACACGATGAAAACCCTAAAATTAGTCTCAGCGATCGGTTTATTGGTATTTGGCTCATTCATCATGACAAGTGTGTCTGCCGCCAGTATTCCCGAAGATAAAATTGATACCCTGCGCCAAGCGCCTATCAATGTCGAGCCTACGCCACCTGCGATGCAAAGTGTGCGTAATACCGATGTGAAGGAAGTGCGCAGCTATCCTATGCAACCACCGGTGATCCCACACAAGATCGACGGCTATCAGCTTGATCTTAAAGTGAATAAGTGTATGGCTTGCCATGCTCGTAGCCGCATTGGGGACTCGCAAGCGCCTATGGTCAGCGTCACGCATTTTATGGACAGGGACAATAACTTCTTAGCCGAGTTATCGCCGCGCCGCTATTTCTGCACTCAGTGTCATGTGCCGCAGTTAGATGCCAAGTTACTGGTCGAAAACGACTTTGTGGATATGGAACATCTGATCAAAGCCAACACTGAGCAGAAAAAACACTAGGAGTTAGCATGTTAGATAAACTGAAAAAAATCTGGCAGGTACTCAATCGTCCGAGTGTGCATTACAGTTTAGGTTTTTTGACCTTAGGTGGTTTTGTGGCTGGGGTGATTTTCTGGGGCGGGTTTAACACTGCCCTAGAAGTGACCAACCAAGAAGCTTTCTGTATTGGTTGCCATGAGATGGAAAATAACGTCTATCAAGAGCTACAGACGACGATTCATTTCACTAACCGCAGTGGCGTGCGGGCGACGTGTCCTGATTGCCACGTACCGCATAACTGGACCGATAAAATTGCCCGTAAGATGCAGGCATCTAAGGAAGTGTGGGGTAAGGTTTTTGGGACGATTAATACCCGTGAGAAGTTTGAAGATAAGCGTCGTGAACTGGCAGAACATGAGTGGGCAAGGTTAAAGGCCAATGATTCGCTCGAGTGTCGTAACTGCCATAACTTCACTTACATGGACTTTACTCGCCAATCACCCAGAGCGGCGCAGATGCACTCAACGTCACTGGCAAGCGGCGAAAAGACCTGTATCGACTGCCACAAGGGGATTGCTCATCATCTCCCTGACATGGCCGGAGTGAAGGGGTTTTAATCTAGGGCGCAGTGTTTATCCGTGTGACTTAGCTTTGCTAAGTTAGACAACTCCAGCAAAAGGCCAAGCGTACTCCACGCTTGGCCTTTTTATTTGCACGTCACTTATTTCTTGGATGGATGCTTCAACTGGGTGTTATTCAGTCCGATTAGCGCGCTACAATCGGGCTGGGATAGTCTTGCTTGTATGAGAGGTGAAGAGATCATGATGGAAGAGCAACCGCAACTTGAAAAACTGTTAGAAGATATTTTATGTACCAGCCCTAGTCTGTTTGAAATAGTGCAGGGGGTGCGACAGGAGGTCAAAACTGCCGCTACCACATCGTCGCGGGCCATTACTGAAGCCGTTAAATACGGCGGTATACTCTTTAGCACCAAAGCCAGTTTTGGTGGTGTGTTTGCCTATAAACAGCATGTTTCATTGGAGTTTAGCTTAGGCGCGAATCTTAGCGATCCTCATCAGGTACTCGAAGGCAGTGGCAAATTTCGTCGCCATATTAAGTTGGTGTCAATCGATGATATTGCTGCCAAGCGAGTCGCGGAATATATTGCGCAGGCGTTGAGTCTGGCGGATTAATGGTTGTTTAGCCGCATGATGTGACTAAAACGGACGAACAAAAAAAGGAGCTGAATATTCAGCTCCTTTCGTTTTGCTAAGGCTTAATAGAGATGTCTTAGCTATGTAGTCCCAAGTTAAGGGAGATTAGAAGTTCGCAGTGCGCGGTGCACGTGGGAAAGGGATCACATCACGAATGTTGTTCACGCCCGTCACGTAAGACACTAAACGCTCAAACCCTAGACCAAAACCTGCATGTGGCACTGTGCCATAACGGCGCATATCACGGTACCACCAGTAATCTTCTTGGTTCAGATCCATTTCGGCTAGACGCATATCTAGCACGTCTAAACGCTCTTCACGTTGAGAGCCACCGATGATCTCACCGATACCTGGGGCTAACACGTCCATCGCGGCAACGGTTTTACCGTCATCGTTTAAGCGCATGTAGAAGGCCTTGATATCTTTTGGATAGTTCTTCACTACCACAGGGGCTTTGAAGTGTTCTTCGGCTAAGTAACGCTCATGCTCAGAAGATAAATCGATACCCCAAGACACAGGGAACTCGAAGGTTCTGCCACAGTTTTGCAGAATTTCAACCGCATCCGTGTAATCCACTTGAGCAAAATCGCTTGAAACGAAAGATTGCAGACGGTCGATCACTGTCTTATCAACGTGCTGGGCGAAGAAAGTTAAATCGTCCATACGCTCAGTCAAGACTGCATTGAATGCGTATTTCAACATAGCTTCGGCAAGGCCTGCGATGTCGTTTAAGTTAGCGAAGGCGACTTCAGGCTCAACCATCCAGAATTCCGCTAAGTGACGGCTGGTGTTTGAGTTTTCAGCACGGAAAGTCGGGCCAAAGGTATACACTTTTGACAGTGCACAGGCGTAGGTTTCAGCATTCAACTGGCCTGATACGGTCAGGAAAGCTTCTTTACCGAAGAAATCTTTATCGTAATCGACTTTACCCGCTTCGGTACGCGGCAGGTTTTCCATATCTAAGGTCGATACGCGGAACATCTCACCGGCGCCTTCACAATCTGATGCTGTGATAAGTGGGGTCGATACCCAAATAAAGCCTTCTTCGTGGTAGAAGCGGTGAATCGCTTGGGATAGACAGTTACGCACGCGGGCAACGGCACCAATAATGTTAGTGCGTGGGCGTAAGTGCGCTAATTCGCGTAAATGTTCAATTGAGTGACGCTTAGCGGCCATTGGGTAAGTGTCTGGATCATCAACCCAGCCAGCGACTTCAAGTTCAGTCACTTGCAGCTCAAATGCTTGGCCTGCACCAGGAGATTCCACCACGTCGCCCGTCATTACAACAGAGCAACCCGCAGTCAGCTTTAACACTTCGTTGTCGTAATTATCTAAGCTATTGGGCACGACACCTTGGATAGGATTAAAGCAAGAGCCGTCGTAAACAGCTAAAAAAGAGATGCCGGCTTTAGAGTCACGACGGGTTCTGACCCAGCCACGCACTGTGACTTTAGAACCGACGGCGTGCTCACCTTTAAATACAGATGCGACAGATGCAATGCTCATTGTTGCTTAATTCTCCAACGAAACGTTTTATATGAAAATTTTGGAGGTTTATATTACCTTGCTGGTGGCTTTTCTCAAGCTGAAAAAGGTATCCTGAGGTTAATAATATCGATATTGAGCGATATAGTGAGTTAAACGGCGGGAGGCGGTATGAGCAAGACTAGAATATTTCAAATTATCCTTGCGACCTTATCCATTTTAGGCTGGGCAATAGCCGTCTATGCGCTATTAGTGTTTAGTGATGCAAGGCCTGACCGTGAAGTTGGGGCCTATTTGACCCGTGGTGCGACATTTCGAGTCCATTGGGATCCACATGAAACCCAATTATTGCAGTATTTAATTTGGGTTTGTGGCGGTATTAGTTTGGTCAGTTTAGCGTTTAACTATTATGTCGCCCACCACAGTCGTATGGGTTATTGGTTTAATATTCCCATGTTGCTGTTAACGTCGATTGTCGCCGGTTTGTATATCCATTTGGTGGTTTAAGCTAGCCATTATTTGGCTAATTTAATAGTTTGGCTTTTTTAACGGTTTAGCAATGGCAAGTTAAGTCAGAGGATATCGGCAGGAATGCTTAATTGGCGGCACAGATGGTCGATAATCGCGGCAGTCGCACCCCAGATAAACCGTTGTTGATAGGGAATAAAATGCACGCTGTAATAGCGCCCTTGGCGTAAAAAGCGTTTTTGGTGGCGATTATTCGGTTCAATAAAAAAGCTTAATGGCACGGTAAAGCAATCGGCTACCTCACCGGGATCGAGTTTTAAATCAAATGCCTGCTTGATAATGCCTATCACAGGAGTGATTTCAAACCCTGTGAAGGTATTATGGGCTGGAAACGTGCCCACCACGTCGACGTTATGCCTTGAGAGTCCAATTTCCTCTTCTGCTTCCCTTAACGCGGCCGCAATCGCATCAATATCATAGGGCTCAATTTTACCGCCAGGGAAACTGATCTGCCCCGGATGGGCGCGCAGATGCATCGGTCTTTGGGTTAAAATCAGATTCAGCTCACCGTTAATCTCCAGCAGTGGGATCAACACCGCGGCTTTGCGCAGTCCAAGGTGAGGAAATGCCGCTGGATCTTGCCGCGCTAAAGGGTGCAGATTAAATCTGAGTCTAAATTCCGCTTGATCCATCGACGTTCTCGTGACTGTTTAGTATTAAAGCTTACGGCTTTTGTGACGCAGCGCCAAGCAAAGGTAAAATACGGCTGATCTTATCAAAGGTTTCTTGGTACTCGGCATCCACTTCAGAATCCGCCACTATACCGCCGCCAGCCCAGCAATAGAGTTTGCCCTGTTCGGCCACAATAGTGCGAATGGTGATACTGGTATCCATTTGACCGTCTTGGCTGATATAACCCATAGATCCACAATAAAGGCTGCGCCGTGAAGGTTCGAGCTCTTCGATAATTTCCATGGCACGAATTTTCGGTGCGCCGGTAATTGAGCCGCCGGGAAACGCAGCGCGCAGTAAATCACTTGCCGTGAATCGGCTATCAAGCTTGGCCGTCACCGTACTGACTAAGTGATGCACGGCAGGAAAGCTTTCAATCTCAAATAGATGCGGTACACGTACTGAGCCTGCCGCCGCCACTTTGCCGATATCATTACGCAGTAAATCGACAATCATGACATTTTCGGCGCGATCCTTTGGTGAGTTTGCCAGTGTATTGGCGGCTTTCACATCCAATGCGGGATCGGTATGACGCGGCAGTGTGCCTTTGATAGGTTTGGTTTGAATATCGTCACCGCGAAGCTGAATAAAGCGCTCGGGTGAAATCGATAAAATTGTGTTTTGCGGCAGACGCATAAAGGCCGAGAAGGGTGCTTTATTGGCATTGCGCAGTTGGCTATAGGCTGACCATTCATCGCCTTGATAATGGGCTTCGAATCTTTGGGTTAAATTTATTTGATAGCAATCACCGCTGTGTAAATAGGCTTGAACTGCTGCAAATTTGGCCGTGTATTGGGCTTTGTCTATTTGTGCTGCCCATGGGCTAGTGAGCATGAATGCGGCGGAATTTGGATTTTTGGTGATTTTATCTTGAATTTTATTCAATTCAATGTCGAGTGCCGCTTCACCTAAATAATGCAGTAAATGCCAACACTGGGTTTGGTAATCAAAAACTAACGCCCAGTCGTAAAAGCCGATGTTCATCTCTGGCAGTTGAATATCTTGCTTGGCCGTTATCGGCAGGGATTCAATTCTGCGGCCTAAATCGTAGCTAAAACTGCCCATTGCGCCACCACTAAAGGGCAGAACGCAATCAAAAGATTTTGAATACCAATGGGTTAATAAAGTGTTGAGTAACTCGAAGGGATCACGGTTTGAGTCTATTGCCTCGGGTAAGCTCAAGTTCGTATCGATGAGCTTTATATCGCTACGCTCGCCCTGAGTCACTAACGTTGCGATAGGATTGGCGCAAATGATGTCGAATCTGGCGTCTTGATGCGGCGCGTTCGCCGAATCTAACAGAATTGCCCAAGTGTCATTTGCAAAGTGTTCGAACAGTGCTGCGGTACTTAATGTCCAGTCAAGTTGGCGTGATGCAAGCTGTTTTGACGCCCTAATTGCCATCGATTAACCCTATTCAAAATGTGATGTAGCCCAAAAAGATGTGAAAGAGTATCATATTGGCCCAGAAAGAATTAAACAAAAACAAGTTAGGCCGCAAAGGCTGCTGGAGCGCTCCTACTATGTCATCTCACCATAAAATGTCTGAAACTTCTGTGATTAAACAAGCCGACTTTATTGAAAGTGTGGCGGATGCTTTGCAATACATTTCTTATTACCACCCGAAGGATTTTGTTGATGCCATGAGCCAAGCTTATGAGCGTGAACAAAGTGCGGCGGCGAAGGATGCGATTGCCCAGATCTTAATTAACTCGCGCATGTCGGCCGAAGGTAAGCGTCCTCTGTGTCAAGACACTGGGATTGTGACCACTTTCGTGAAAGTGGGTATGGGTGTCCAATGGGACAAAACTGATATGACGATCCAGGAAATGGTCGACGAAGGTGTTCGTCGTGCCTATACCAATCCTGATAACCCACTGCGCGCATCAATAGTGTCAGATCCTGCGGGCAGCCGTAAAAATACCAAAGATAACACTCCATCTGTGGTGCATATCGACATGGTGCCTGGCAACCACATCGAAGTGGCGATTGCAGCCAAAGGCGGCGGCAGTGAAAACAAAGCTAAGATGGTGATGTTAAACCCATCTGACGATATCGCTGCATGGGTAGAAAAAACGCTACCGACCATGGGCGCGGGCTGGTGTCCACCGGGTATGCTGGGTATAGGCATTGGCGGCACGGCAGAAAAAGCGGCCGTATTAGCCAAAGAAGCGCTGATGGAAAGCGTGGATATCCATGAGTTGATGGCTCGTGGCGCGCAAACGACCGAAGAAAAGCTGCGTTTAGACATTTTTGAGCGTGCGAATAATTTAGGCATAGGTGCGCAAGGTCTTGGCGGTTTAACCACAGTGTTAGACGTTAAAATCAAATCGGTGCCCACTCACGCGGCGTCAAAGCCTGTGGTGATGATCCCTAACTGCGCGGCTACACGCCACGTGCATTTCCATTTAGATGGCTCAGGTCCAGCTGAATTGACGCCACCATCATTGGCCGATTGGCCAGAAATCACCCGTGAAGTGGGTGATGATGTGCGCCGCGTTAACTTAGATACTGTCACTCAAGCGGATATCGAACAGTGGAAAAGCGGTGAAACCATTCTGCTGAGCGGTAAAATGTTGACTGGTCGTGATGCTGCCCATAAGCGCATTCAAAGCCTCATCGAAAGCGGTGAAGGTCTGCCAGAAGGCGTGGACTTTACGGGTAAGTTTATTTACTACGTTGGCCCAGTTGATCCTGTAGGCACTGAAGTTGTCGGTCCTGCGGGCCCAACCACAGCAACTCGTATGGATAAATTCACTGACTTAATGTTAGAGAAAACTGGCTTGATGGGCATGATAGGTAAAGCTGAGCGCGGCCCTGCGACAGTTGAATCGATCAAAAAACACAAAGCGGTATATCTAATGGCCGTTGGCGGCGCTGCGTATTTAGTGTCTAAAGCGATTAAACATTCTCGCGTCGTGGCCTTTGCTGATTTGGGCATGGAAGCGATTTACGAGTTTGATGTGCAAGATATGCCAGTGACTGTGGCTGTGGATTCACATGGCGTGAACGCCCATGAAACGGGTCCAGCAATTTGGAAAGTGAATATTGCCAACGCGAAAGCGTAAAGGTTGGGATGCAGCGGATTGAACTTGATGGCTTTTTAAGCAAAACAGCTTAAGTTTGAGTTCTGATATCAGTTCTTGAGGTAAAACGTTGCGCCACTGACATTTTGTCACAAAAAAATACGCTCAGGTTCGCCATTTGGCTTGCCTGAGCGTTTTTGTTTCGATAGTGTGGCAAGCTTATCTTCGAAAGATACGATCTCAGATCGTTTTTAACATTCGTGCGGTTGCAACTCAGTAGAACTATTGCAATTTCAATAGAACCCTTGCAATGATTGGCGCAACTATCGAACCAGTTTAACCAAAGACGGACATAACAATGAAAATAGCTCCTCTCCTATTGGCGCTCGGCGCTGCGGGACTGGCGTTATCAGCCCAAGCGGCCGATCCAACGCCTTTTACTGTGCAACAACTCATTAAACTCAATAAGATGCACTCTGCGACTGTGTCCCATGATGGCACTAAATTAGTTTATGGTCTTAAAACGGTAAACGATAAGGGAGAGGCCAGCTCGGATCTGTATCTATTAGATTTGATAGACACGAAGGCGAAACCACTACAATTGACCTCTGCAACGGGCACTGAGCACGACGTGAGCTTCGCCAATGACGACAAGTCGATTTATTTCCTTGCCAGTCGCAGTGGTTCAAGCCAGTTATTTCAACTGCCATTAACGGGCGGTGAAGCGGTACAAGTTTCTGATTTACCTTTGGATATTGATGGCTACAAATTATCAAATGACGGTAAACAAGTTGTACTTAGCATGCGTGTATTCCCCGAGTGTAAGGATTTAGCCTGCTCAAAGGATAAATTTACCGCCGAAGCTGAGCGTAAATCGACTGGCCGTGAATACAAGCAGTTAATGGTTCGCCATTGGGATACGTGGGAAGACCACGCCCGTAATCATTTATTTGTGGGTGCGGTAAACGGTGAGAAACTGACTAAAGTGGTTGATGTGACTCAAGGTTTAGACACTGAAACGCCGCCAAAACCTTTCTCGGGTATGGAAGAAGTGACCTTCACCCCAGATGGTAAGTTTGTGGTTTATAGCGCGAAAGCCCCCAGCAAAGATCAAGCTTGGACCACTAACTATGATTTGTGGCAAGTGCCAGTGACAGGCGGCACCGCAACCAACTTAACCAAAGACAATCTTGCATGGGATGCGCAGCCAACATTTTCGAGCGATGGTCGTTACATGGCCTATTTAGCAATGAAAAAACCGGGTTTTGAAGCAGATCGCTACGGCATTATGTTGCGCGATACTAGCACAGGCCAAACCAAAGAAGTGGCGCCATTATGGGATCGCAGCCCAAGCTCACTGATGTTTGCTCCTGACAATCGTACTTTGTATGTGACGGCACAAGACCTAGGTCAAGTCTCTATTTTCCAAGTGAATACCCAATTTGGCGATGTGCGTTCTGTCTACAGTGATGGCACGAACAGTTTAATTGCGGTCACTAACGAACAACTGATTTTCGATAGCAAAACCTTAGTTGAGCCGGGCGATCTCTATAGCATCACCACAGATGGTCAAGGCCTTAAGCGTCTGACCGAAGTGAATAAAGACAAATTGGCCGAGATCAAGTTTGGTAAGTTTGAACAGTTCAGCTTTAAAGGTTGGAATAACGAAGACGTTTACGGTTACTGGATCAAACCGGCGAACTTCCAAGAAGGGAAAAAATACCCAATTGCCTATCTCGTTCACGGTGGGCCGCAAGGTTCATTTGGTAATGCCTTCAGTGGTCGTTGGAATGCCCAATTATGGGCGGGTGCGGGTTATGGCGTCGTCATGGTGGATTTCCACGGCTCTACCGGTTACGGCCAAGCCTTTACGGATTCTATCAGCCAAGATTGGGGTGGTAAGCCATTAGAAGATCTGCAAAAAGGTCTAGCGGCGGTGAGCCAGCAACAAAAATGGCTCGACCCGCAAAACACCTGTGCGCTCGGCGGTTCTTACGGCGGCTACATGATGAACTGGATCCAAGGTAACTGGAACGACGGTTTCAAGTGCTTAGTTAACCACGCGGGTCTGTTCGATATGCGTTCTATGTATTACGTGACTGAAGAAGTGTGGTTCGCAGAGCATGAGTTTGGCGGCACTTATTCAGATAACAAAGCGTTATATGAGAAGTTTAACCCAGTGAATTATGTTGAAAACTGGAAAACACCCATGCTGGTTATCCACGGTGAGAAGGACTTCCGCGTCCCTTATGGTCAAGGTTTAGCGGCATTCAGTTTTATGCAGCGTAAAGGGATCCCATCAGAGTTATTGATTTTCCCTGATGAAAACCATTGGATCTTAAAACCTGAAAACTTAGAGCAATGGTATGCTAATGTCTTCGGTTGGATGGACCGCTGGACGAAATAACCTGAGCTCGGGATAAGCAGAGCCGCTGAATAGGCATCTTTTCGGGCCTCTCTGCGTTGCTCTGTCTAACCATAGCCCGCTATGGCGTACGACAGAGCGCCTTGATATGCGCAAAAATCTGCGCATTCAGTCAGCAAATAGATTTTTCGCTTTAAACGAATAATTTTATACCATTGATTTTATTCGTTAAATTTAGATTTTTCGACACTCGTTATCCCGAGTTCAGGTTAAATAATAACGGCCTATACGTCTATGGGGTTTGCACCGACGAAAGCCCATAGAAGCAAGGCTCGCCCTGATAGGATTATCATCGGCGAGTCATTTAATGCTCAACTGACAATCAAAGTATTTTTAGTCTGTATTTAAACTAAGCGTTTTCTGACCAAGTGTATTTTGATTAAGTGTCTTTTGATTCAGCATCTTAAAAAGCCAGACTTTGTTCTGGCTTTTTATTGTGTCATGAAATGTTTTTAATCAAGGAGTTAAGATGAACATTCGAGCCGCAACCTTAACTGACATCCCTGAAATAAGCGTATTACTCACTCAATTAACCCAAGAGTTTATTGCCCCAACTTGCACTGCAGAGGGCGCTGCAATCTTAATTAATGCCATGTCGATAGAGGCGATTGGTAGCTACTTTGCTATGGGTTATCAGTACCATGTCGCCATAACGGACTCGGGCCAACTCGCAGGCGTAGTGGGGATGAAGGCGAATAGCCACTTGTACCATCTGTTTGTCGCCTCCCATGCACAGGGGCAAGGCGTGGCGCGAATGTTGTGGGAACATGCCAAAGCTCAATGTTTAGCTCAAGGCAATTCGGGCATATTTACCGTGAACTCGGCGCTGAATGCGCAGGCTGTGTACTTAGGCTTTGGCTTTGTGCCCCTTGGACCCGAGCGAGAACGCGGCGGGATCCGTGATATTCCCATGCAGCTAGTGCTTTAGGTTGACTGTACTCATTTATCATCCAAACACGAGCACTATCATTCGACTGAATAGTAATTCAACGAAAAAGCTTGAGCGAAAAGAGTTTGAACGAAAGCACTAGAGTGCAAAGAACTTGAATAAAAAGAACTTTACCGAATAGAACTAAAAATAGAGGAATTATGGCAAATTTAACATTTTATCCCATCGGCACTATAGGCGAAAAATGGGGCGAGGCTGAAAAAGCTGCATGGCTTGCAAGCGCCAAAATAAAGCGTTCGTATCAGGACGATGTCGTGACGCCACTCAAGGCGATGGAAGCTGCACTCTTGGCACTTGGGCTTACCGTTGTGCAATATGGCGCCTTATCGATTAATGCCGATCGTTACCCATTATTTGCGGTAAAAAGCCAGCAGTTTGATCCACAAAAGCCAACCGTGCTCGTGACTGGTGGTGTGCACGGTTATGAGACCAGCGGTGTGCATGGCGCATTGGCCTTTTTAACGAATGAAGCGGCGAATTACGTGCAACGGGTGAATTTAGTGGTTGCCGTATGTGTGAGTCCTTGGGGTTACGAGACCATTAATCGCTGGAATCCAAAGGCTATCGATCCAAACCGTTCATTCTATGCCAACAGCCCCGCAGAGGAATCGGCGGCCTTGATGGCTCTAGTTGCATCCGTAGAGCAAGGTTTTGATCTGCATGTGGACTTACATGAAACCACGGATTCCGATGAATTAGAATTTCGTCCAGCACTTTGCGCCCGTGATGGAAAAGAGTACGTCAAAGGAACTATCCCAGATGGTTTTTATGCTGTGGGTGATACAGAGCACTCAATGGATGCCTTTCAGAAAGCCATTATTGATGGTGTGAGTAAAGTGACGCACATTGCTCCTGCCGATGAGAAAGGCGAGATCATTGGCTCGACTGTGGTGCAGCACGGGGTGATTAACTATCCGCTTAAGTCATTAGGGCTTTGCAGCAGTGTCACTGGCTGTATCTATAACACAACGACAGAAGTGTACCCAGATAGCCCAACGGCCACGCCTGCCGAATGTAATCTGGCGCAGGTTGCAGCCATCACCAGCGCCATTGATTATGTACTGGCACAGCGTTAGTCACAGTTTGTTGTGATGTTCAGCTTAGTGATCGTAAGTGAGTGATGCCCAGTTGAGTTAGCTGCTAGTGAAGTCATTTTGCGTGCGATCGATTAACGCATCGACTCCTTAATTAGGTCATTCACGGAACATCACGCAATAAAAAGCCCTCATTCGAGGGCTTCTTCATTTATGTCGCGCGGCTTTTATTAAGCACGAGCCTAGCATTGGCAGGCGATAACCTAGTTGTTGTCGCTATAGTCACGGCCATAATAGCTATCGAGGAACAGTTGTTTCAGCTCGTTAATCAATGGGTAACGTGGGTTGGCACCGGTACATTGATCATCGAACGCATCTTCGGCTAATTCATCTAACTTGGCGAGGAAGTCGGCTTCGTTGACACCGGCTTCTTGGATAGAAGCAGGAATGCCAATCGTCTTCTTGAGGTGTGTGATTTTCTCAAGCAATTTTTCGACTTTTTCTTCATCCGTCTTTCCGCCTAGTTTCAAGTGATCTGCGATGGCAGCATAACGGCACAGGGCTTTTGGCCTGTCGTATTGGCTAAAGGCCGCTTGCTTAGTGGGCAGATCCGTTGCGTTAAAGCGTATTACGTTGTTGATCAGCAGCGCATTGGCTAGGCCATGGGCGAGATGGAACTCGGCGCCCAGTTTGTGTGCCATTGAGTGGCAAATCCCAAGGAAAGCGTTAGCAAAGGCGATACCCGCAATAGTGGCGCCATTGTGGACCTTTTCACGGGCGACAGGTGATTGTGAACCCAAGTTGTAGGCATCGGGTAAATATTTGCACAGTAAGTCGAGGGCTTGTAGCGCTTGGCCATCACTGTACTCATTCGCCATCACGCTAACATAGGCTTCTAATGCATGGGTCACCGCATCTATGCCACCAAAGGCGGTGAGGGATTTAGGCATGTCCATCACAAGATTTGGATCAACAATCGCCATATTTGGCGTAAGTTGATAGTCGGCAATCGGGTATTTTTTACCTGTTATTTCGTCTGTCACTACCGCAAAAGGTGTGACTTCTGAACCTGTACCTGAGGTAGTTGGAATTGCCACCATCATGGCTTTGGTGCCCATTTTAGGGAATTTGTAGATACGTTTACGAATGTCCATAAAACGCAGCGCCAAATCGGCAAAATCCACATCTGGATGCTCGTACATCACCCAAATAATCTTAGCCGCATCCATTGGTGAGCCGCCGCCGAGCGCAATTATCACATCGGGTTTAAAGCTTTGAGCGACCTTAGCACCTTGACGCACTATGGCTAAGGTGGGGTCGGCTTCAACATCGTAAAAAATTTCGGTTTCAAGGCCTTGGGCTTTTAAAATCCGCATGGTTTCATCGCAATAACCGTGATTGAACAAAAATCTGTCTGTGATGATCAGCGCGCGTTTTTTATCGCTCAGTTCTTCGAGCGCGATGGGTAAACTGCCGCGGCGGAAATAGATAGATGCAGGAAGCTTGTGCCACAACATGTTTTCGGCCCTCTTAGCGACGGTTTTTTTGTTGATCAGATGGCTCGGGCCAACGTTTTCTGAAATCGAGTTGCCACCCCAAGAACCACAGCCTAACGTCAGCGAAGGCGCCAGTTTGAAGTTGTACAGATCGCCAATGCCGCCCTGTGAAGCTGGGGTGTTGATCAAAATACGTGCTGTTTTCATTCTAAAACCAAAGGCATGAACACGTTCGGTTTGGGTATCTTGGTCGGTATAAAGCCCTGATGTGTGGCCAATGCCGCCGAGTGCGACTAAAGCTTCAGCTTTATCCATGGCATCGTTAAAGTCGATGGCGCGGTACATACCAAGCAGTGGTGATAATTTTTCATGGGCGAAGGCTTCGCTGTCGCAAATGTCGGTGACTTCACCAATCAACACTTTTGTCCAGTGTGGCACTTCAAAGCCCGCCATTTTCGCGATACTGGCAGCACTTTGGCCAACGATATCAGCATTCAAACCGCCATTTTTTAAAATGACGTGCTGCATCGCCGCGGTTTCATCCTTCGATAGCATGTAGCCACCATGGGTTGTGAAACGCTCTTTAACCTGCTCATAAATACTGTCGACCACAATTACCGCTTGTTCTGACGCGCAAACGACGCCGTTATCGAAGGTTTTCGACATGAGAATCGAACTGACCGCGCGTTTGATGTCGGCGGTTTCATCGATAACAATAGGCGTGTTACCCGCACCTACGCCAATAGCAGGTTTACCGGAAGAGTAGGCGGCTTTCACCATGCCTGGGCCTCCCGTTGCGAGGATTAAATTGACCTTAGGGTGAGTCATTAATTGATTTGATAGTGCAACGCTGGGTTCATCAATCCAACCAATAATGTCTTTGGGTGCGCCCGCGGCTATGGCAGCATCAAGCACTAATTTTGCTGCAGTTGTGGTCGATATTTTGGCCCTAGGATGGGGCGAGAAGATGATCGCGTTACGAGTTTTAAGGCTGATTAAGGCTTTAAAAATGGCAGTCGATGTGGGGTTCGTGGTGGGGACTATGCCACAGATAATGCCTACGGGTTCAGCAATGGTAATAGTACCGAAGGTGACATCTTCAGATAAAATTCCGCAGGTTTTTTCATCTTTATATTTGTTATAAATGTATTCGGAGGCAAAGTGGTTTTTAATTACTTTGTCTTCAACGACACCCATGCGGGTTTCTGCGGCGGCCATTTTGGCCAGCGAGATACGCGCATCGGCAGCGGCGAGGGCCGCTGCACGGAAAATTTTATCGACTTGCGCTTGGCTGAATGTTGCATACTCGGCTTGTGCTTTGGCCACTCGCTCGACCATGAGATCCAGTTCTTGTGCATTGGTCACTGTCATGATTAATACTCCTAAAAAGATTTAGTGAATCAAGGCATTCACTAAATCCTCTTTATGGTAGAAAATTACACCTAAAGCCGCGTTGAAAGTGTGATATCAACGACAATATCGTGCTTTTATGTAATAAAACTACACTTAGGGTAACTTGTTTGTTTAAAATTGCGCTGAAAATGCATCGGCTTCGATAACTAAATATTATTCGAAGTTGTGATTTAACCTCAAAAATCTCATTTTTCAGTCAATAGCGCTTGAGATACTATACTTGCCCTCAAGCTTATTTTGATGAAGACGGCGTGACACGCACATAAGGATAGTCCCTTGGAGTTAACTCTTTACGTTAAATTTTTTCTTGGCCTCGTTGCCATCATTAATCCGGTTGGCTTGTTGCCTGTGTTTGTGAGCTTAACGAGCCATCAAACGGAGGCTGAGCGGAATCACACGGGTAAAGTAGCGAACTTTGCGGTTGTGGTGATCCTCTTAGTCACGATTGTGGCGGGGCAGCACATTCTGAATATGTTCAGCATTTCGTTATCTGCCTTTAGAATTGCTGGTGGCAGCCTGATTGCCATTATTGCGATGTCAATGTTGCAAGGTAAGTTAGGTGAAGTGAAGCGTAACCAAGAGGAAGACCGCGAATCCTCGGCGATGGAATCTGTGGCGGTTGTGCCTTTGGCTTTGCCACTGATGGCGGGACCTGGCGCTATCAGTTCGGTGATTGTCTTTGCCGCTGAGCATAATTCATTGTCGAACATTATTGCGATGTTCATTACTGTGATAGTGTTTGGTTTAGTAAGTTTTGGCCTGTTTAGAATGGCATCTATCATTTATAAGATCCTCGGCAAAACGGGTATTAACGTGATTACCCGTCTCATGGGACTCTTGATGTTATCTATTGGTATCGAAGTCATTGCGGCTGGTGTGAAGGGATTATTCCCACAGCTTTTCAGTTAGAGTCATCTTCAGTCACAGTATTAAGTGTTCCTTTCTCTAGAAAAACGCATTGGAATTTTCAATGCGTTTTTTATTTCTATCTGATCCTTGTTTGACGTTTCTTAAATTTGCTCTGCGATTAGCAAAATCTAAGCTATTGATGGAATATGGGGGAAATCCTCGTTTATCAGGATATTAGCTTGCGCAATTTCCATAAACCTTAGTCGTCCTACGGTTGATATTATGCTATACCTAGTGTTCGGTGTTCGGTGTTTGGATCTAAAACTAAGTTTAAAAGGATATTTCTATGAAATGGCAATGGATTGGTAATCTCAGTCTAAAACAAAAATTATTAATGGTTGTCTTGCCTCCACTGTTAGCCTGTTTTTTATGTGGCACGCTTTACCTCATTGAAAAATATGAATATAGAAAAGATTTAACCTTAGTAGTGCAATTAAGCGAGCTGGCCGTCACCAACAGTAATTTAGTGCATGAGTTACAAAAAGAGCGCGGCATGAGTGCTGGATTTATTGGCTCAGCAGGAAAAGCGTTTGCGGGTAAAATTCCTGGTCAAAGACAATTAACGGATACGCAGCTCGGCCTCTATCAGCAATTTATCACTGAGAACCATCTGCCGGAGATATTTGCCCCAAAACTTAGAGAGCTAAACGCTCAACTCGTGCGTTTAAATGCAATCCGCTCGCAGGTGGATAGTTTAAGTATCAGTGTCGCCGATGAAGTTGCCTATTACACTGAGTTAAATAAGTTATTACTGACAATAGTTGATGAAACCGCAAAAACGGGTGCTAATCAAGAAATCGCCATTAAAGCGACGGCTTTTAGTGCTTTTTTGCAATTAAAGGAAAGGGCGGGGATTGAAAGGGCGGTACTCAGCTCAACTTTTGGCCAAGCTGGATTTAAGCCTAAGGTTTATGCCAAATTTATTACTTTGGTTTCGGAGCAAAATACCTATCAAGAGCGTTTTTTAGCGCTAGCAAATTCTGATTTATTATCCTCGTTTAACCGTTTACAGAGTTCAGCTGCAATGCATGACGTTGAGTTGTTACGTCAAATCGCATTCGAGCAAGATAATCAAAAAATCCTGCAACAAAGTCCTGAAGAGTGGTTCAGTAAATCGACCGCGCGGATTGAGCTATTACGTGAGTTTGAACAGCAAGTCTCGGCAGATTTACTTAATACCACCCATGAAAGATTAACATTAGCGAATGAGAAAATGTTCTTAGTGCTCGCGACCTTAATCTCAGTATTGGCGATAGTCTTGATATTGAGTCTATCTGTTATCCGTTATTTGCATGACAGTGTGCATCACTTATATTCGACCATCACGCAAGCCCGTAAACATTACGACTTAAGTGTGCGTCTGACTCACTCTAGCTCCGATGAATTCGGTGAACTCGCCATCGCCTTTAACGACATGATGAGTGATTTTGAAAAAGTGATCCTACATGTACGTTCCAGTGGCGCTAAATTGCAACAAGCTGTTGCGCAAATGGATCTCTGTACCCATGCCATGGAGCAAGATGTGATGGCGGGCCACAGTGAGGCAGAACAAGTGGCCTCCGCTATGACAGAAATGAGTGCAACAGTGGCCGAGATTGCCAGCAATGCAGTGCAAGCATCCGAAGCGTCTTCCGCCGCCAATATAGAGGCTAAAGAAGGCAACCTCGAAGTCGGCCGAACCAGCAAAGCGATCAAAGCGTTAGCCGACGATATTAGTGGAGCTTCTAAAGCCATTAACGATTTAGATCGTGAAATTCACGGCATAGTGGTAGTGCTTGAAGTGATCAGCAGTATTGCTGAGCAAACTAATTTACTCGCGCTTAATGCCGCCATTGAAGCTGCCCGCGCAGGGGAAATGGGCCGCGGTTTTGCTGTAGTTGCAGACGAAGTCCGAAGTTTAGCGCAGCGCTCACAAACCTCGACCTCTGACATTAAAAATATGACAGATAGATTGAAGGCGGGAGCGAGCATTGCAGTAAAAGCCATGGACAGAGGGTTAGCTCAGGCTAATAGCAGTGTCCATGAAGCCGAACAGGCTGGTATCGAATTGAAACGTATTGTGGAGCAAGTAGACATTATTGACCGCATGAACGAGCAAATTGCCACAGCAACCCATGAGCAATCGGCGGTATCCGAAGACGTAAACCGTAATGCACTGAAGATCAGTGAGATTTACCTTAATACTCAAAGGATCTCCGATGAGCTTAGGGAGCTGACCAAAGCCCTGACGTTTGACGCGAATTCAATGTCAAAAGAAGTACACAAATTTACCGTCAATTAACGGTATAAAACGGTGAAAAGATTCAAGAAATCACGGCGGTTTGTTTAGCAATTGTGCAACCGCCTGAAACTGAGTCTTTTTTACTTGACCCCCTTTAGGCTTTTGCGTACAGTACCGCTCCGTTAACGATGAAAGCCTCTCGGCAAGGCTATACGAAATCGTTAGTGATTCTTAAACGTGAAAGATTAACCACGCTAACATAAATCGAGATATGGTGAGGTGTCCGAGTGGCCGAAGGAGCACGCCTGGAAAGTGTGTATACGGTAACGTATCGAGGGTTCGACTCCCTCTCTCACCGCCAAATTAAAACAAAGGGAATCAGTATCTTACTGGTTCCCTTTGTTGCTTTGGGGCATTTTTGGGGCAGAATTGACGCTTTCTAGTCCGCTTAAGTCCTCGTATTGACCGACCATTTCCGTGATGCGATCAGCCATACGTTGCGAGTCTTTTGGTATCCATTTCCCATAGTGTTTCTTGATCATAGTGGTGTCACTATGACCTAGTTGCCGAGCAACCCACTCAAGCGGAACGTAGTTAGAAAGCAGCTGACTTGCAAAGGTGTGGCGACACTGATTCGGTCCCCGATGGCGTAACTTGGCGCGTTTAAGAATCCCAGTGAACCAGCGGCGAACGGAGTGATCATACCAAGGCTCGCCGCTTTTACCGTTCAGGAAAACCAAACGAATACTTTCTTGTTTGCTGGTGATATTGTCCCTTTGCTGCACTGTGTATTCAGTTGTTTGCAGCATGAATGTAAGGGCTAATTGACGTTGTAGCCAAACTTTAGCCTGTCCGATTAGCTCAATAACCCTAATGCGCCCACGTTCTTTAGGCACTTTGTACTGATTAAGCACCTTGGCGCGCTGCACTTTTACGGTCCACGTTTCTGTATCAATATCCTCCCATGCAAGTGCGATGATCTCCGATAGTGATAACCCTGACCAACACCAAAACATGATCATGTTGATATCGCCTTGACGGATTGTGTTGATGTTCTCAATCCTTAGCAGTTCTTCGCGTGTAAACGGATCGGCGGTTTCCTCTAAGTTATCGCGCTCAATATTTCTTAACCGATCTAGCGGGTTAGTCTTAATCATTCCATCGTGAAATGCTTCGGACCAGACGCCCCGAACGATGGTAAAAATGTCATTCACCGTTTTGGGTGATAAGCCACCTTTAAGCAGCTCTGATTGGAAGATTTCCATTTGTGACTTAGTGATATCCGCTAGCTTTCTGTTGCCCCATTTTTTGGTGACATGCTGAGCCTTTACCTTGTAGTTTTTAAAGGTACTTTTAGCTTTTGTCGCTTCTTGAACTGATAGCCATTGTTTAACGGCATCAGTAACTGAACGTTTTTGCAGATTTAACCCAGCAAATTGCGCGGCTTTTGCTGAGTCAGGAAAGTGGGCGAGATAGTCGAATCGATTCTCGGCTATCTCAGTCAGAATAGTTGTACGCTTATTTTCAGCATACTTAATCGTAGACTTAGTGATCTTGTAATGGCCTGCCAATGGTTCACGGCATCTTTCACCGTTGAACATAAATACAATACGCACAGTAACGCCGTGTAACTCAACGCCACGCGGCATTGTAGTTATGCCCTTAGGTAAAGCTTTCATTATGCAGCTCCTTCCATCCAATGCTCAATTTCAGGGATGTTATAGACGACGCGGCCAATAGGGTCATAGCGCCATTGACGACCTTCTAACCATACGCCACGCTCGCGGTATTTGCGCGCGGCCTCGGAGGTGATGCCGAATACACTTGGCATTAAATTGCCGCGGATCCACTTAGCTGGATTAACATTTTCTACAATTTTCTTAGCCATCATGCACCTGCCTTTTCAATTAAATGCAAATCACTATCTAACAGCTCGCACCAAATAACTCCGACTTCGCCTTTAAGCTCAAATTGATGCCAGCTGCCGTAGTCACCAACATAAATAATCTGTTCACGACCACCTTTAAATTGGTACGTATCGCCTAGAATCAGAGCCATCATGTACCTGCCTTATTGCTACGTTCGTCAACGGTAATCACTCGGGTTTTATCGTCTAGCACTAACACCTTGCAGGTTTTAGTGATTGCGAATACTGAAAACCAAGATGAACTAAAACAGATTCCCCAAATGAACATGGAGATAAGCGGCGGTGTATCGGTGTAATAGTTAAATACCCCGACGATAATCAGCGTCATTAACAGTGATACAACCAAGCAGGTAAGCACTGCGGTTATTGTGGTTTTCATCACTCACCATCCTTAATCATTGCATATTGCTCATCATCTAATGGGCTACTGCACCCTTCTTCAGACTCTATATCTGACTGGTGACAGCTATCGCACTTAACAAACCCTCTTGGAGAATTGTCGCTAATCCAGCCTAAATGCCCACGGCAGGATCTGCACCTTAGTTCTTCCATCACTCACCACCCTTAGCAGCTTGGCGATGTTCAGCCGCCAGAAAGTTAAAAGCATCCTTAATATCTTGATAGTCAAAATCACCGCTGAGCGTTGTGTGTCGCAAAGCTATTGAAACAAAGTTAACAGGGTCAATTGATTCGATAGCCTTGGCGCTCAGCTCATTTAATGCATTACGCGCTGTTGTTGCGTCATCGTCATCCCATGGCTGTGTGTCATAGCCATAGTTAGCTTTAAGGTGGTAACGTGCCAACTGATAAACGTCATAAACGGTTAGTTCAGCAGTGACGGTGCCACTTAGATAAACATCACGGGGTAATTCAGCAAAGTTCATTACTGCCTTGGCACGGACATGGTTAAGGCATTGTTTTGGAGTGACTTCAAATAATTCCCACAAAGAACATGGGATTGGGTCATCATCCGAATCATCTGCATCAACACTAAGATCAGCCATTGTTTTATTAAAGCGTTCAACATACTCCGCTAGCTGGTCGCGTTCTGCGGTGATTGCTTCGAGCTTTTCACAGGCCGAAACCAGTGCATCTAGCGTTTTGTCGAATAAAGCTGGCAGCTTTTCGGTATTGGCCTCTTTCTTAAGCTGTGCGGCTTTAGCCTGCGCGATCAGCATATCTAAAGTGAAATCTTCCATATCTAAGCTCATGCCGCACCTCGTAAACCTTGCTGATTAAAATAATGGTGAAGGTGAGCGATGCACAGCTCAACCATGTCGTTGTAGTTAGGTAATTTGATACAGCGCATGCAGTTATGCTCGCGGTCGTAGCCTGTGGGCACTCCATGATCAAGCCACCACTGGCGCGCGAGCTGGTAGGCTTCGCGCGCTTCAGGTGTGTCAATGTAGAATGTGCGGCTATCCATTTTGATTAGCTTTTGACGGGCCAAATACCGTAAGCGGAATAGCAACTGAGACTTGCAGATCACGCTAGTTAAATGTTCGCGGTTAAATAACTTCATTGATGAAGCATATAAAAACTCGGTATCACACTTTTCACCGCTGACTGCGTATTCATCCCCTACATAACGAGTTAGCACGCCCGTAGTCACTTTGCGTAACTGCATTTGCCAAATACACTGCATGAGTTCTTCATCGGTGATTTTCATAACAACCCCCTAGCGTCGAGCACTGAGTAAATCATTATTAGAAATAGCGTTATTGCGAGACAAACCATTGCCCACGTTCCGCGAGATTCCTCGCTGTCGTCATCTTTCATGCTGCCTCCTTATTCGATTTCTTATTCAAGAATTGCTCAGCTAAAACCTGAATGCGGCTCTTATCGCTAAACTTGGTTTCGAGTTGCTTGCCTGGGTCGATGATTCCTGTGGATTGGAACTGCTTCACCCCAAGCACTTCAACCATTGGAGGGTCTGAACCTTCATTGGTATTCAGGTAAATGGCGGTGATCTGCTCTTGCTGTCCTTCGCGGTGAAGTCGCCCAATGATTTGCTCATGGACCTTCGGCGACCAATCAAGCTCACCAAAGACAACTGTCGAGCAGCGGTATTGCAAACCGTCTAGTCCTGCGCCACTTCGTAGCGACATAATGAATAAGTTGGTTTCACCAGAGACAAAGCGCTGCACAGAATCGTTTTTCTGCTTCTCACTTTCAGAACCGGTATACATTACGGGTTTTAAATCGGCGAGCTCGTCTAGCCAAATCTCATACACGTCACGATGCCAACCCATTAGCAGCACTGGGATATCATTTTCGAGTAGGATGCGAATATAACGGGCCACGCCGAGCGCTTTAGATACTCCTGTTGTATGGCGCATCATTAAGTCGAGCTCACGGCCTGCTTGACCTCGGCTAAAGTAGTCGCCAGTGGTTGCTTTAATTGCCAACTGTTTAGCGAGTTCTTCTACCGACTTAAGGGCTTTTTGGTCAGCTTCTATATGTTCAACGATGGTATTTATCGGTGGCATTTGCTGACCAACATCGCGTTTAGTCCGGCGCAACATGAGATTTTGTTCACGCAGATATGAGCCCAATGCATCAGGGTCTTTTACTCGGCGATCATCGATACACCACTCTCGGAGAAAGTCGTAAAAACTGCCCAGCGCGAGATCATCTAAATATTGCATGATGTTCCAGATTTCAGAGCCGTAGTTGTAAATGGGTGTCGCTGATAAGCCGAGTTTATAAATTGCGGCGTTAGCTAATACTTTTGCCGCTTGACCTTTGCCGCTGTCAGTTCCTCGGCGAAGTTCTTGTATTTCATCAAAAGCAACTGCCTTGAAGAATCCATCCCCAAAAGTGTCAATCCAGCCAAGTAGCTGGCTGTACTTGAATAAATACACATCGGCAGCGGGGAGGTTATAAGGCTTGGTGCCTTTTATTTTGTGGACCGTTAAGTGAGTAAAGCTTTCAATCTTTTCTTGCCATTGAGCCTGCAAGTGAGTTTGCATAACGACAGCAGCAGGCAAGGCTTGCTGATTGAGGAATAGACCTGCAGCGGTATAGGTTTTACCTAAACCAACATCATCACCGAGCAATAAGGCATAGCGAGCTAGCACCAAGTCAATTGCCTGACCTTGATATTGGCGTACCTTCTGGCCCTCTTTCAATCCATTCAGTACTGATGGAATGTATTCAGGCCGCAAGATATCTTCCATGCGTGATTGCTCTGCTTCATAACCTTTGCGCCCAGACTCAAGCGTGTTGACTTGCGCCTGAGCCATATCCATTGGGTAACGCTGTAAGAACCAAGATAGATCAGCGCAATGCTGTTTATCATTTGGAAATTCGAACGTGCCAATTTGATGTTTGGGTACTCTTGGGAATAGCTGCTTTAATCTGATAGCAACATGAGGCGGTATATTCTGTAACTGCCACTTGTTATCGATAAGCGTAAGTTGGCCGTAAGTGCGGATCATAACCATGCTTCTCCAAGTGAAATGACTGCTGCGGGTTTATTTTCGATTAATGCGGGTAGGTTCATTGCAGTGCCAGTCAATAGCACTACAGCGGCGACTTCATCATGCTTTGCATAGCGACATAGCTGACGATAGATAGACATGCGCTGAGCTTTGATTTTTAACTCAATAGCAACTAATCCAGTGTCGGTATGCACAACAAAATCAACAATATCCCTATCTGATAATCGATACTCACGCTCAAACTTAAAGCTGCTGTTGGTTAGCCCACGCTCAAGCTCAGACTGGGCTTGTTTCTCAACAACGGCATTAAGTCGGCATTGAGAAATCAATAGAAGGATTTGATTTATCATGCTGACTCCCTTATGCACGCAGTTGAGCTGCAGCTACTTCAGCTAAATCTTTTGGAGTTAGCCGGCTATTGGCAATATTCTTTGCCAGCGTTTTTATGCGCTCGTCCTGCTCAGGTGCTTTAGCTATTTCCTCATTGATATCGACTTTAATATCTTCAATGATTTTAATAACTTGTTTGTCAACTTTGATTTGTGCCGCCGCTGCAATCATGTCAAGCATCACTTGGCCGTCGCGTAGCAGATCATCGCGGTTGATGTAGCTCATGCGCTCACCGCGCCACGTTTTATCAAAAATGGCGATAGCGCAGGCAAACCCAGCGCTTGAGGCTTCCTGCGTTTTGTTGGCGGGTACAAACCATTCGGGCAGATCAAAGCTGATACGCCCACGAATGAAGCAAACATGATCAGCATCTTCCGGCCACCACACCTCTGAGGTCGCAGACTTAATCAAGTAAACAAACTGAGCGCCTTTGTCGCGTTCCTCTATGGATTTAGCGATGATGTTGCGCATGCCTGTAATGGCTTGCTTATCTTCGTAACTGGCGCGGGAATATGGCGGGTTTGCGTAGGCTTTGCCGCCGGCTAAGTCCTTGGTCCAATCTTGGGTGAGGGCATTATCTTCAACCGTGTAATAGCGTGGGCATTTGGCATTATCGCCGTCGCTGAATAGGTCCAGCACAAAGGGCCCAAACTTGGCGAATATGCCCCAGTAAAGTGCCGGTGGCGTTTGCCATTGGTCGCCCACTTCTTTTAAGAGGTGAACAGGTTTAGCTTTTTGCGCGCGCAAAGCGTTAGCGTATGTGCAGTTATTGCTCATAGTGAAAGTTCTCAAAGTTTATGTGTGGGCGAAAAGCGAAGGTGAAAGAGTTGCTATTTTTTATCGGTTAACTGAGCTTGGGTGATTGAATAAACGCTTCTAGTTCGGCGATGCGCTCATGGGCTGCTGCAAGTTTGGCAAGATGCTTTTCCCAGTCGATTTCTTTGATTGCTTCGACAATTGCGGCGCGTTCTTCTAGCGATTCCATCGCACGGCTGACGTTGCCTGCTTTGGTATCGTTAGTTATGGCAGCGGTGCCGGACCTTACGCCTTTAACGTAATAATCAAAGAGCGCGGCGCTGATTTGTTCAGATTCAATCTTGGTCAGTTTTAGCAATAGCTCAAAGCGCTGGGCAGATTCGCCGCCTTGGATGAGGTGGTTCATGCTGCACCGCCTGTGGTACTAATCACCCTGAACTCGATAACCCAAACCCAAGGATTTGATTGCCAAGATTGTTCGCCGTAGATTGACTGCCAAGCTTCGCAAAACTCGGAGTAACCGTTTTTACCACCGGTCACATCATCGTCGTAACCGTCAAACCCTTCTGCCCATGCGTCACGCTCGCTTATGTCTTGTACACGCTCTACACGAATATCTGTTACTTCTAGGATGATGCGAGCAGCAGAACGGGGCATATGGATGGATGGTTTCCATTTGCTATCACCGTTATCATGTGACGCTTTGAATAACACAGTGCCATTAGAAGGGCATGAGCAAGGTGATTCACTGCAACCACATTCATCAGATGAATTGAATAATCTCCAAGTCTCACGCACATAAAGCTGATCACCGAATTCACCAAACTGACAAAACTGACGATAGTAGCCCATGCTTTTAGGGTTGATGTCATCATCAAGATAGTGACATTCACCAATGGAAGCAGCGCACTTAAACAGGCTTAACTGTTTGTCAGTAATAGCTCTGCGCGTTTGAGTTTTACGGCCATCAAGAATGGCTTGCACCATTTCGGTGTTGAAGATAATAGGGCGCTGTTTCATGCTTCCCCCTGACAAATCTGAATGATCCGCTCACACTGGGCCGTATCTGACCAGCCGATGTGACACTTGGAGCGTTCAATGCCGAGTTTATTTGCTAGCCAGACATAGCCTTCTTTTCTGCTCATGCCGCATGTTTGCCAGTGTCTGTTAAAGGCTTTTTTGGCTTTTGAGCGTGCTTTACGGGTTTCGCCATCGGCCAGCGTGCCCAGCGGCAGGTTGGTAAATGGGTGCATGCCGACGTATGCGTCGCAGTCATTGCAGGCGTAAACCCAAGGCCATTCACCGTATTGCTTGCCGCTGTATATAACTTGGTGATGGGTGATAATCACTAACCCTAGGCAATAAGGGCAGACGCAGGGGATTTCCACTCTGTCTTTCACCAGTTTTAACGCTCTACGGCTTGGGTTCCACGGCGTTTTTCCGTGGGTATCAGTAGGCGTTAATGGTTCGACGCGGCGTTTAAGGTTATGCCTCATAAACTGCCCACTCCATTTTAGGCTTGCGTGTTTTAGGGTTTATCTTGCCCTCTTTGCGATGCATGATGAATAGCCGAGCTTCTTCTTTAATCAGCTTCATGTATTCGCGGCAAATATTAGGGGTGAATAAATCGTGGCTGAGCTGCTTAGGCTTGGCGGTGCGCATCTGATTGGCTATTTCATCAGCTAAGGCTTGTTGATATTCAAGCTCGGTGAGTTCAACACTTTTTTTACCCACCTTTTTAACGCGCTTAACCTTACGCTTTGCCAGTGCTTCAGCTTGAGAGCGGGTCACTCCGAATACTCGAAACATGACTCACCCCCTAACCAACATGCGGTCAATGCGCTTTGCGTGTTCGATTGCGCGTGATTTGTTGCTCGTAAAACGTGAGCCGATGAGTGCCCAACCGTGTTTAAAAGCTTTTACTGTGGCTTGGCCTACTAAGATATCGCCACGTTTGCAGCCTTCGGATTTTGGCGCTTCGATGGCATCGCCGCCGATACCGCGATTAATGTTTCTACCTCGTCCCATTTTTCTTCTCCTAAAAAGAAGCCTATCGCGGCCTAAGCCGCGCATTGTGTTAGCTTAGGATGTTGATACTTGCCCTAAGTCCTTGCTGTACTGAGTGTATTTCTCGACCTTTGCCACTTTGGCAGTAATCGCTGCTATATCCGGCTTGAGGTCAATACCTCGGCTAGCAAGAACCTGCACAGTGCCTAGCAAGTCATTCCATTCAGCTTGGATTCGTTCACGGTTACTCGTTGGCAAATCACGCTGTTCATCAATGCCAAATCTGATTGCTTTCGATACTTGGTTTTGCAGCTTTAATAACTCAGCCGCGACCTCTACAAGTTCTTCTGCAAAAACGAGTAATGCATTTTGTTCTTCGGTCATAAATGCCTCAGCTAGTAGTTGATAACCATCGCGCCAAGCTTGTTATCCATGGCTGCAACAGTAATGGCCCTTGCGAGTTCTTTGCTTGCGCCAAGCACGACAAGGTGCTGCATAATGTCTTTATTGACTGCTCGGCGATGATTTTCGTTATTTGCTTTGCGGTTGGCTTCTTGCTGGTCTAGAAGGGCTTGAGCTTGTTGTTCTTCGGCTTGGGTTAGCGTATTAAATCGCGCTTGTGCGGCTGAAAATATCGTGTCGTAAACATCAAGGGCGCGACTAGCTTCATTCCCCAGTAGTTGTACTGAAACTTCAATAAGTGAAATATCATTGCAATGCTGCTTAGCTTGCACTGCACTGGTCGCACTATTAATTCGCTCGTTCCAACTTTTTAGTGACTGAATAGCAGACTCAGCACGTTGCTTATTTGCTGCATCCTGTTGCGCCTGCTGTTCACGTAAACGCTGATCAGCTGCTGCATCGTCAATCACTTTTTGCGCGGCAGCATTTGCGGCATCAATTTGCTCTTGAGCTGCAGCTTCCGCGTCCGCTTTGGCTTTCGCCGCTGCTTCATCGGCAATCTGTTTTTCATGGGCTAAGCGTTCTTGCTCTGCTAGTGCATCGGCCTTGCGCTGATTATCTGATTCAATCAGCGCGGCTTGATACGCGAGTGTCATCTTGCCGATGATTTCGGCTTTAGCTGCTGTACCAGCCTCTATCATGGCCTCAAAGTCGTCGCCCACTGGCTCGGCTTTAATGTCCTCAAGCACCGCTTTGATGAAGTCTGCGCGTTCATGCAAGTTGCCTGGCATGTTCTCAAGCATGCTTTGGTATTCTTCACCGAAGTAATCAACCTTTGCTTGCAGGCGTTGGCGGGTTGCTTCTTGATCCGCTTCCCACTTGGTTAACGGTTCGCGGGTTTTATCGCGCAGATCGTCGCAGTCATCGACAAACTCTTTAATGTTTTGCTCGACTGGCTTAACCACAGCTTTTAGATATTTAAGATAAGCGCGACAAGGTTTTTCGACGACTCCCTTACTACGGCTAACACTGGCAGCAAGCGAGGCTATGCGGTCGCGGCCTTTGGCCGTTGTCAGGTCTGGCACTTCGTTAACGCTTGCTTTGATGTGCTCAAAGTAGGGCTTTAACGCGCCTGCTTGGGTATAAAGCAAGGGACCAAGTTCAACTGCCTTAGTTTCGTTGATTTCTTCAAACGGGACGGGCAGTGTATTTGTTTGCTCTGGTGCGGCTTCTTCAACTTTTTTAGGGGATTTTGCGGCCATGATGTGGATCCTCAGTTTATTTAGATAAAGCAAAGCCACAGCGCCAGCATTGTGGCGCCGTGAATAATTGTTTGTGGTGGTTAGTTAGGCGGCTTTATTCGCGCCAAGTACGATGGCTTTGTAAACTTCAAAGCAAGCTTTGGTATCTGCCATTGCGTTGTGAGCGTTTTCCAGCTTTTTACCAGTAAAAAATTCGTAGGCTTCTTCTAATTTCGGCGACTTAAAGCCAAAGCGGGTTTTAGGCAGCATCTTTATGATTGGCTTAGCCATTTGCATGGTGCATTCAAAGTTATCTTTATTATCCCAAGCATCTTGCGTTGCCTCATCGCTATAGCGCTTAGTGGCAATGCGAATGATGCGATGATCAAAGTTTTTGTTGTGGGCAACACGCAGCGCACCTTGTGACATTTCGAGCAGCTGCGCTAAGGCTTCTTGCTCTGGAATACCTTCATCCATTGCGCGCTCGGTGGTAATGCCGTGGATTGCGGCCACTTCGTCTGGGATAATCCAACCGTCTGGCTTAATGATCACATCAAGCTCTTTAACGATTTCAAACTTATCGTTAACCAGCAGTGCGGCTAACTGTACTAAGTGAGGTTGGTGATCTGCTTCGCTGGGGGATTTCCAGTCTGGCAAACCTGTTGTTTCGGTGTCGAAGGGTAGAATTAAAGACATGACGATTCCTTTGGCGGCTATGGCACCGCCATATTGAGTGTTAACAAAGGGAGTAAAGAGGGGTTAGGCGACTTCGCCTGTTTCTGTATTGACTGCGGTAAAGTCGCGCTGCAGCTTGGAGAACAGCTTGCCAAGGTACTGGCGTTGTCCTGCGTCGATTTGACTTGTTCCCACTGCTTTTTTAATGGCTTCACCAACTTCTAACAGTTCGTCAAGATTGCCGCAGTCACGCAGCGACATTTCCAGTTTTTCGCTTAGATTAGGCAGCGCGGCTTGTACTGGTTGCTCAACCGTTTGCGCTTGCTCAGTGACTACAGTTGCACTGTTTAGCACTTGGTTTAAGCGTGAGTCGGCGCGCTTCTCAGGCTGTGGGGTAATGTCGCGCTCTGGCGGCAAGTCTTGCGCTTCAACATCGAGCCAGATACCACGCAAGCGGTCGGCGTAGGCATCGCGGCCAGCAAATCCCAGTGCGCGCCATTGTTGCATGCGCTTGGTGTACTGTGTCCAAGGGCCTTGCTTACCGAACAATCCGGCTTGCTTGGCATCTTCAAGACTAAATGAGCCGTTAAACTCCACAACAGCGCCAGACGCTAACTGGCGTTTAATGTGACAGTGCGCCGTATCGTTTTCGTACCACTCTTTAAACTCGACTAAATCTCGTGCCCCGATAATTAGCGCGCGGAACGCATCACCCCAAACAGATGGCCGACCGTTGATAACCGCAATATTTTGCAGTGATTGCAGTGGCTGAAAGCCAAGTTCAGCGCCCATTGCCATAGCGATAACAATGTCATTAGGCTTGCGCTGGTAGTTTTTAGGCACCATTTCAGATTGAGACAGCATTTCAGCAATTTGAAAGGCTTCTTGAAAGTTTGCCGGAACTAGAAAGCGGTTAGGCTGTTCTTGCTCCACTTTTTTAAGCTGAGTGTTGCTGTTCATAATGCTGTTGCCTCTGTGGTGTTAATAAACTTCACGCGATGTACGTTGATGCTTCCTAACTGGCCATCATCTTTTAGGAAAATAACCACGCTGAAAGGAACTGCGCCATTTTCAAATTCTTCGTAGTCAGTACCGAAACTAAGGAAAGTAGCTTCAAACACTTCATCACTTCGATACTCAGTTACTACAACGCGATTAGCAAATGGCAACACCATACCAACCGCAGCAGCGCCAAATTCACCATTGAAAAGCGTAATTTTTTCTTGTGCTTGTTTGGCGTCCATCAAGTAGGACTCAAAACATATTTGCTGGCCATCGCCGCGCCCGTCACGCTCAAACACTGGCGTGAACATGGGAAAAACTAGTTTGTTACTCATGCTGCGCGCTCCATTGAGTCGGTGAGTTCGTTTTCGAGCGCTTCTAAATCTTGTTGCTCGAAATGGTTAAGGCCTACAGTTACCGCTAGGTCGGTGTAAGCTGGCCAGACGTTGTGCTCCATGCAGCGCTTAAGCTCGCGCATGGCTTTGCGGTACTTGAGATAACCGAGGCGCTTAACATCGGCATCGAGTATCACCGGCGCGGTGATCACAAACGGGCGGCTTGACTCGACAACGAGGAAAGCAAATTCATCAGCCTGCGCTACATCGGTGTAAAGTGCATCTTGAATGTGGTAGCCGAGCTTTTTGGCTTTAGGGCCAAAGAAGCGCGGATCAGCACTGGCGTCACTTTTTAAATCGATTATCAACTTGCCGATCATGTAGTCGGGTCGGCATTTGATAATCAGGCCCGTTTCAACGTCGCGGGTGAAGATGCTGCGTTCTGCTACGCCATGGTGAGTTAGTGCCTTAGCTTTGGCGTTAGACTCAAGTGATTGGCGCAGTATCGGCATGTCATCCCATTGGGCTTGCGTTAGCACGACTTGCCCTGCGGCATCTGCCTTCTCTTTAAACGCATACCAAACCTTACTACTGCGGATTTTGATTTCTTCTGGCTGGCACACATAGCTTGATTCGAACAACCAAGGCTGTAAGAAAACCGTGTGAATAGCTTTACCAAAATCAAAGTAGGCTTTTTCCGCATCATGGATGATTTTTGCGATGTACTTGGCGTAATACTTTTGCGGACACTCAATAAACAGCTTGAGCTTGCTTGAGCTAACGCCGATTGCGCCGTGATAAATGTCATCTGGCAAGTCGTCGATAATGAGGCGTTCACCTGGCGCCAATTGTTCAAGACGCACATTAAGCGTTTCGATGGTCCACGGTTTTGGCGCGAACGCAGCAAACGGGTCGTCGTCATCTGTGGTTAGCGCGCTTGACTCAGAGCTGCTAACTGGCTCAGGGCTGAGTGCATCAGCATATAAGCCTTTATCGTGGTCAATTAAATCGTCATATTTGACCGCTTCAACCGTATCAACAACCGCTTGCGACACAACCAGCGTGCAATGGCTTTCGATATTGCGGCGAAAGTGGCGGCGGTTGTAACCCTCGGCGGCAAGGTTGGCTTCAGCTTGGCGTTCTGCTGCAGCGAGGCTATCAACCTCAATGCAGTAAGTAATACTGCAAGTGCCTTTGGGCGCGCTAGCCATAGGGTTAAAGGTCATTTTAAAGAGCTTGCTCATGCTGCATCCTCCATGCTATCCAAGTGCGCTTGAACTAAGTCAGGTGCTATCGCATTGGCTAAGCGGGTAATTTCGGCATCGACTAACACGTTGATGCTTTGCGGGTTGCCATACAGATAAGCGATTTTCAAGGCTTCTTTAATGCCATCGCTATCGAGTACAGTTTCAATGATTGATTCCAGATCATGTCCTTCCACGGGAGTTCCTAGTTGTAGTAGGTATTCAATCCATTCAGCTTTAGCTGTAACAGCTTCGGCCTTGGCGCTATCGAGCGCGATTGAGTTTGAAAGTTTGGCGGTCATGTGATCGCCTATTGAGTTTGCATCAAGCACGGTATGGCGCTCCTTATGTCAATTCGGTGAATACCGCGCAGCAATTCTTTACGCTCAATGTATTGCTCGGTGCGGTCGGTGGTTTGGATGATGTGGCAAATTGCCGGACCTATACGGTAAGTCCGAGCGCGGCCAAATCGGTCAATGCGCAATGTGGCTACGGCTTGGCGCTTATCACCAACAAGGTGGTAAAGGTAGCCGGTGAAATCGCAGAAACTAACGTCAAACTGAAAGCTAGGCTTACCCGTTAAGTAGTGCTGTTCGATAGTTTCGAGGCAGTTTTTAACGGCTGGGTGTTCCATGGTATTGCGACCCAGTGGGCTAGCAAGAAGCGCCACGGTCAGCGCGTATAGCAGTTGGTTTTCATAAACCGTATAGCGGTCGTCCATATATCCTCCTTGATAGGCTTTAGCAAAGCCTCTCAGTGAAAGTAAAAAACTTTGATAAAGCATTGATGCCGGTTACGTCATCCGGCGCCCTAGTGCCGTCGTTCTGTCGCGTTATGCCGCTAATAACAGGTGTGCATCCTCTAGGTGTATGCACTGCTTTACCTGCATTACTTTGTTGTTAACCCTGACCAGTGAATGACTCTGGCTAGCAACACTTGTGCTACTCGGGGCATCTCTTACGGGTTGCTCGCTAATTGACCGCTTCTAACGGCTGGTTAGTCACATGGGCTTATCCTCTGTTGGTATGCCTGCTAGTGCCGCAGGCTGGCGTGATTAGTGTGATTTCAAAACCGCTAATTGTTTTGCAAGCAATAAGCGATTGACGCTTTCAATCTGTTCCTTTGTGCCTTCCCAGGCATCTAGCAGTGCTTGGCCTGCTTTTCTAAATTCCGCACCTAGCTCGCGGCGATGAATACACAGTCTTTGTGCGTCACCACGGCTGATATTGAATACAGGGACAACCAGCTCAAGCAGGTTATCTTCGGCAATTTCTAATGAACTTCTGCCATAAGTTTTCATGGCGTTCTCCTTGTTGTTCGCATTAGTGAAGCAGTTTGTGTACGGCCTTCCGAGCTTTCGCCGTAACTCAGCACGTTGCGCACCGCGCTATTTAACCGATTGTGCAAACTGCTTCCCAATGCACCCTCGCTTGCTGTTTATTGCTAAGAGAAGCAAGGTGCATGGTGTTCTTACCTAACCGCCAGAACGGGGCGGGGTTGTGCGCTTAACGGGTCATGCTCGCAGAACGTGAACAATTCACTTAGCCGCCGCGGGGTATTCCCGCGTTTTATCCCTTATCTGGGGGATCTGCTATCCGGTCGCCGCAAGAGGCGCACAAGTCTGTTTACGCGGATTACTATCCTCCGCCGCGTGATCCTCGGAGTAACCTAGTCCGCTCTAGGCGGGTTTAGTTGTTCATGGGCCAGATTGTTAAAGAGCGTTTAGGCATTCGCCTTGTGTATTTAATTACACACCATGTGTATAACTGCGTCAAGGAAAATACACTAAATGTGTAAAATATTTTTATGAGTGTTTTTTCTTGGTTTGATTTTGTTAGTGATGGGTTAGATTTATTTAGGCAGGGACAATAAAAAAGCCCATAGCGATGGCAATGGGCTTAGAGGATTTAGACCGTGTTCAGTGATTTTTAGTCTATTACATGGCTAGCTGATTAATCAACTCTCTGATTTTAGCGTCTGCATTGATAAATTTACTTGTTGAAAATGCGGAATTAGTCGAATCATAGGTTGCTTGGCCTATATTTTTTTGTCCGTTAATATCAGTCATCCATATGTTAGCGAATGCCATGTAACTTGCTAAGTCCCAACGCCAATTCGCTACATAAAACATTAATGCATCACATTGTGCTGTTTTTGCTTCATTAATTAACCATTGAGGTTGCCATACATTATGTCGCTGAGTATAACGCCCTTGAATTACTGCGGTTTTGTATCCTTTAAATTGCAGCTCTGAGGTGATCGCTGTAAGGACACCTTCTTTTACTGCGTCGTGTTTTACCACACAAATGCTAGTAGGCTTTTCACTTAGTCTGGTAATTTGTTGCACCGGAGCAGCACAACCTGATAAAGCTAAGGAACTGATAGTAAATACTATTATTTTGTACATTTTTCATCCTTGAGTTGTGTGCATTTTGGGTAAATTACTTTTTATAAAAGCCGTAGGCATATACAGCTGATGACACTATAGCTATTGACCAAGCTAATATTAAAGAGCTCTCAATAAGGACTGATAACGTAACTCCACACAAAATCCAAAGCACAATGAACATCTGTGTTCTGTCGTTTTTATTCTTATCTCTTAGCTTTATTAATTCTTTTATTTTATCATTTGAAACCTCGGCTAGATCTCCGTCACTTGATTTAGTCTTATCCTGCCAAAAATTTATTTCCTTTTCTATTTCAGTGTCTTTCATACAAATCCTTATGCATTTTATTTTGTTATTTGAATTTTCTAATAGCCTCCCTAACAACACCGATTACAGTGTAACCATCTAATGATACTGTAGGATACTGTGGGTTATTAGGCTTTAAATAATATAAACCAGCGTCTTTAACCAATTGCTTAAAGGTGGCTTCGCCATCGCCGTTCTTAGCTATAACGTAATCGTTCACCGCATAATCTATTTCTGGCTCAATTACCAGAATAGTACCTTCAGTAAACATTGGCATCATGCTGTCACCCTGAACCCTTAATGCGTAAGTATTTCTTCGTACTTGGCAAGTGGTCTGAACCCATTCGTTTATATCGTTATCATCAATTGCTAGTTGCGCGTTCCCCGCTTGTACCCAAGATAACACTGGCACCTCTCCCTTTCCGTGTGGGGCTGGTTCAACATTCGTTACATGCCCCGTTTTGCTAAGCAATTTATCAACGCTAACGCCTAACTTGTCTGCAATGTTTTTGTATTCAGCCGAAGGTACGCCTCTGGTTTTCCAGTTGGTTAACTTTTGAGGAGTAGATCCGATCATGTCTGCTACATCCATCTTTTTTGTTACACCCTTCATAGCTGCTATAGCCATGATGTTTTTATAAACACTGTCCATTAATCCTCCGTTCTATAAACAATAAGTGTAAATAATAGGGCGCTACAGGTCATCAACCGTGTTGTGTAAAAATCGCATTGCGTAAATACACATCATGTGTAAAAATGAAATGCAAATAATTAGGAGGTTGTATGAACTACAACGATTTTTGTAAGAAGTTAGGCTTTGACCGTTCCAAGCCCACTGAAATAGGACGCTTATTTGATGTGAGTCCTCAGGTTGTCCATAACTGGAAAATGCGTAATAGCGTACCCGCTAATATCATTCTGAAAGCTATGGAAAAAAACCTAATTTCGAGTGAATCACTTATGAATAATCCTGCTGCGTAAGGTGGATTATATGTTTTTCAGCAAAACAAACATGCGAAAACCGTCGGCAGTTTCTACAGATCCACTTGCAGCTGCTGCATCACTGACGGATGACCACAACATTTCAGAGGTGGCTAGGTTATTGGGTAAGAGCCCTAAAACCTTGCTGGCCAAGCTGAACAACGATAGCGACTTTCATCAACTGCATTTAGGCGAAGCGGTGGCAATTACCCACATCACACAGGATGCGCGCATTTTAAGCGCGTCGCCAAGCGCGAGCGGACGGCATTATCACCGATGCTGAGTATTCAGATATTCGCAAAGCCACGATTTCAGTCGTTGAGTTGCTGTTCCAAGTTGATAGCACCATTCAGCAACAGGTGCGGGAGTAGCGACATGGCACKRATAAGAACGGTTAARCCCTTAGAAGGAGCTTCGAAGGGGCTTGCAAGGGGCTTATTAAGGGGTGTGTTAACCCCTTGTGAAGGGGTGTTTTATGCGTGAATACAGCGTGGTTAAGCCTCACTTCTGGATTGGTAAAACTGGCAAAGAATTACGCGGAAAACCTGAGGCACAACTCATTGCCATGTACCTTATGACCAGTCCACACAGTACGATGATTGGCGTTTTTCATTGTCCAATCATGTATATAGCTTACGAGACTGGGTTAACTATTGAAGGKGCTTCGAAGGGGCTTGCAAGCCTCTTGGAAGGGGGCTTTTGCACCTTCGACGCAGCCACTGACACAGTGTTTGTTAAGAACATGCTTAAGTTTCAGGTTGGTGACAACTTAAACCCGAAAGATAACCGAGTAAAAGCAATTAAAAGGGCTTTTGGTGAGCTACCAGAAAGCAAAGCAAAACAAGAGTTTGCCGAGTTTTATTGGGAGGTGTTAGGGCTAGAAAAACCCGTGAAAAACACAAGCCCCTCCGAAGCCCCTTATGAGCCCCTTCGAAGCCAAGATCAGGATCAGGAACAGGAACAGGAACAGGAACAAACAGCAGCGCAAATCGCAAAAAGCGCGATTGGCTTACCGCTGATGAATAATGGCTTTTTCGCGATCAAGCCTGAACAGCTTGAGAAATTAAAAACGCTATACCCCGATATCGATTGTGAGCAAGAACTCAGGAACATGATCGGCTGGTTTGACGCTAACCCTGAAAAGCTCAAACCGCGCACAGCGATTATGCAGTTTGTTAATTCGTGGCTGGCTAATCGCCAGACGGATTATCACAACTCAAATCGTGCAGACGATTTAGATCTGGATGATACCAGCTGGGCTGAAGGGTTAGTGCTCTATCAATCGGAGCAAGCGCAATGAGCGGCCCATTAGCGTTAAACCAACTGCAAAGCCGAGCGATTGAGTATATCGAGACTGCGCAGGAGCAAGCACCAGCGATGCTTGGCCCTAATAGCCCTGCTGCGCAAATTGTTAACGAAACCCTTAAGCAACTGATAGCGGCTAAGCCTGCGTACAAGCAAGCGCTGAACGCTAAGGGCGCTGTCGCTGATTGGAAGCGATCATGGACACAAGCGTTTGCATTGCACGGCATTCGCACACTTGAACAAATCGAACTCGGCATTAAGCGCGCGCAGTTGGACCCAAGCCCGTTTATGCCGAGTATCGGCCAGTTTATCCAATGGTGTAATCCGGTTGAGTTAACCGAAGTCGAAATGCTGGAAGCGTTCACTCGCATGATTGATCGCCAACAGCCACTTACCGATGTTGAGTATGCGACTCGGCTCAAGTGTGGTTTTGAATGCCGTGGACGTTTGCCACAAGACAAAGCGCTGGCGCTGTTCTGCGCGCACATGAAAGCGTTAAGCGCAAAACAGCTAAGAGGCGAGTTTATCCCAAGTCGCAACACAAAGTTACTTGAGCGCAAAGGCGAACCGCGCAAATTCAATCAGAACTTTGAACAGCAAATCACTCAGCGTGTGCCACGCACTGCGCCAGAAATTCGCATGCTCAAAATTCAATTAAAAGCCAAGCGCCGTGCTGCATTTGAGCAGCGCAAAGCCAATAGCCGATTGCGCCAGGTGATGAATCATGGCTAGGCCAATCATCAAGCCTTTGCCTGAAAATGCGCCTGATATGTATGCGTTTGCTAAGCAAGCATCGAATGATGCAAAGCCGGATTACAAAGCGTTAGCAAAACAAGTTGAGCACATTAGGCCAATACGACAATACCCGATTTGGTATCACTGCCGTGGTGGTGATTCGGATAAGAACTTTGTGTTAAGCCGCATGCACTGGATACCTGACAGCCTAAAGCACTGGGTATCACTTGAGTTCGAGCGGTTGTTTTTAGCTGGAGGTCGTGAAGGACGCTATAACGCCAAAAAGTTTTTACATGAGTTAGCTAGCAGTTACAGAAACGAGGGAAAGTGAAATGTCATTGACAATCGGAATAGACCCAGATTTAAAAGCGAGCGGCGTCGCCATTGTGGTACGCAACAAGATTTCTGAATTAAAAAATATGCCATTCCCTGAACTCATTGAGTACATCACGGCACTGGCGGCTGATAACGAAATCACGGTCAAGCTTGAGGATGTAAACGCATGGTCAAGTGTAAAACATCGCGCAGGAACTGGGCCAGCAGCAATGCGCAAGATTAGCCAGAACGTGGGCCAAGTTAAAGCGGTGGCCACGCTCATTAAGCAGTCTCTGAATAGCAAGGGTATTGAAGTTCACTTGGTTAAACCGCTTCGCGGTGAAGTGAAGATGCAGGCCAAGAAGAACAGCGCCTATTTTAACAAGCTGACTGGCTGGACCGGCCGCAGCAATGAAGATAACCGCGATGCAGCACTCATCGCGCTACATGGGTAAGGGGATAAGAGCATGGGTAAACGCGGAGTTAACAAAGTCATTTTAGTGGGCAACTTAGGGCAAGACCCTGATGTGCGCTATATGCCAAACGGAAACGCGGTGGCTAACGTGAGTATCGCGACTAGCGAATCGTGGAAGGACCAACAAGGCCAAGAGCAAGAGCGCACCGAATGGCATCGCGTGGTTTTCTTTGGAAAGCTAGCGGAGATTGTCGGCGAGTATCTGCGCAAAGGCTCACAGATTTACGTCGAGGGCAAGTTGCAAACCCGCAAATGGCAAGACAACGACGGTAAGGACCATTACAGCACTGAGGTTATCGTCGATCAAAGCGGAACGATGCAAATGCTCGGCAGCAGACAGCAGTCAAGTAACAGCCCTGCAAATCAATCTACGCCGCAATCACAAGCGCCAGCATATCAACCTAAGCCGCAGCAAAACCAAGGCACGCAAAACGCTTACGCGCCTAAATCAGACCACGGCGCGCCAGTAAATCAGCGCCATGCACCACAGCAAAGGCCAGCGCCAACACCTCAGCAGAATTTCACCCCTGATTTAGACGATGGCTGGGATGACGATATTCCGTTTTAATTTACAGTAAAGCATTGATTTAAAGGTGTTTTGTTTTTAGTTGGAAAGTGGCGCACGATTCTGCGCTAGTGGATATAGGTAGATTAGCGAGGATTGGCGCATGATTTCACTGGAAAGATTGTTTTGTCTTACATCACAGCAAGCGATAAGCGTTGAACCTCGCGCTGGAGGCCGTGGCGTGTTTAGTCGTGAAGATGCTGCGGGTGTGATTGCGATGGCTCAACACGTTCACCCTGTCGGCGTGAAAATATTGGAGGCTAAGATTGGCGGCAATCAACACAGCTCAGCTGAACTTAAGCAGGCGCTGACCAGTGTTTTCGAAAGTCGCAACGTTAATCCGGTTAATGCTAAGGCGCTGGCGACAATGGCTGTGAGCGAAGTGTGCGGCACCAAGACTTGCACCTCTTGCGGCGGCGTTGGTTTTAAAGATCCGCGCTATGCCTGTCGTGAGTGCAAAGGCTCAGGCATTGCCAACATTAAATCAGTTAATGCGCTGGCTTATCGCATGTCGACGCTGACTAACTGCCAAATCAGTGACGTCCAGTTCAGTCAGATTTATTACGACGTTTACATGGACGCTATTGACGAGCTGTATCAGCACGAAAGTGAAGCTGCTAAGTATGCCGCCAGTGTGTTGCGTTTGGTTCAACAGGAGATTGAGTATGAAAACTAATGCTATTGAAATTAAGCATGCTGCTAGATCATTGGCTGCCGAACGCAAACGCTTGGGAGTTGGCGCGCCAGCTTGCGCGCTTCCACCAAACACCACGGACGACCTGACAGAATCCAAGGAGGAACGCGAGGCGTTCGAATTATTGGATGAAAAGCAGCAAATATCGGCCATGGTTGCGATTGCGCGCGAATGCCCGACGACCAGCTTAACGGGGATTTGTACCAGATTATTCAAAGCTGGATGCCGAATGAATCAATAACCCCAGCTCACTTAACTGATAATTTTTGAAGGTGATTTATGACTAACGAAGAATGGTTTGAATTGTTTGATGCACGTTTAAATGAAATAAAAAGCGCAATTTCAGGTTTGAATCTCGCTGACTTTACTACTGCACAATGTGACGCTGCTGCTAGAGAAATCATTGGCATTCATCTTGATGCTAACGGTTTTAATATGATAACAGTAGCTTCCTGTATGTATGGACGCTTATGTCGTGGAACGATGGCCCTCGACGAGGCAGTCACTCTCCTTAACAATCTTCCGCTTGGCCTGCACATCGCCGACATGCAACGCGCCGAAGTGTACAGCGAAGAACCAGAGTTACAGCTTTCATTGGAAGGGGATAGCACTAAATCACTCGAGCAGCTTTGCGACGAGTATGAAGAAAGCGTATGCACAGGCAAACAATCTATTGAAGCTCAGGCCTATATCATGGCCCTAGAAGATTTGGTGTCTGAAATGCAAGGCAAGTCGTTTGCGGATAGCTCAAGGATAGGGCAGTTGGAAGCTGAGAACGCAGTGCTTAAGTACCGCCCTAGTACAGCAGAATATATTCAGCTAGGAAACGACATGGACGCATTGTATGGCTTCAAGCGTTAAACCCTGTTGACATAGAATCCAATTCACATATTATTTCCCCATAGTGCAATAAAGCACACCAGCAAAAGCCATCCTTCGGGGTGGCTTTTGTGTTTCTGCGCTTTACATTCCCAAGCCCTAGCATTAGCTGGGGCTTTTTGTTTTAGGACTCTGAGGACTCCAACTATGAGTGAAACAGCGGTTAGTTTAAGTCAATGTATTAAACATAAGGCTATGAGTAAAGTTCGCATGGCGCGTTATGGTTGCCATAAAGAGGTTCACGCCTTGCCGCTGACTCGTGGCGCTTATAACAACGCCCGTGATTGGGTTATACCAGAAAACGAAAACCCAGCCGACGAAGGTTACTTGGTGGTTTATAACCTTGGCACTGCCGACGAATACGTGAGCTGGTCGCCAAAGCATATCTTTGATGATGGATATTCTGCGCTTTACATTCCCAAGCCATAGCATTAGCTGTGGCTTTTTGTTTTATGACTCTGAGGACTCCGATAATGATTAAGACCGTTACCTCCGCAATGATTGAGGCGCTGCTCGCCACTGTCGAATGTAAAACCCACATTGTCGAAGGAACGACGACAACCGTAGCAGTTTCCATGCTGCCCATCGGTGAGACTTTGTTCACGTTATCTACAGCTATTAGCGGCTGCGCAGATCCGCGCAAGTTTAACGCTGACCTTGGCGCTAAGTACGCGATTGAAAAGGTGATGGCTCAATCCGAAGAAAAGCTTTGGGAGCTAGAAGGTTATTGCCTTGCTAAAGAAATTAACGGCGTAGCTCCGGTAATTGACCATATCGACCGCGTGATCATTGAGCACAACGAGCTAATGACGAAGCTGGTTAAGCTGAATGAGTTTATCGAAGGCGACAAATTTAAGTCGCTAGATAGTCGCGCTCGATTAATGTTGAGTCGTCAATCTGCCGCAATGGAAGATTATGCCGAGTGTTTGCATGACCGCCTCAAAGATTTCGGCTGCATCCAATTCACTGGCGCTAATTGGCCTGATCTGGTTGAAAAATTTGGTGATGGTGAGCTTGTCGGCGGTCAATTCGTAACGCCTGCCGGTGATTCGTTTGCTGTTGGTATGTGGGTCAAATAATGTCAAAAATCCGCGCCTTCCTTATCGCTGCTGGCTTTTCTGGTGCAGTAGTGACGGGAGGCGTTTTTGTTGCTGAGCATGAGGGATTAGTGCTTGGTACTTACGTTGATCCGGTTGGTATTTTGTCGGCCTGCTTCGGCCAGACTGGGCCAGAGTTAGCACTAGGGCAGCGCTTTAGCGAGCAAGAATGCCTGGCGATGTTAGCCGATGATCTGGAAGTGTTCGACCGCCAGTTAACCAATCTAGTGCGCGTTCCGCTGACTGATAGCGAGCGCGCAGCCTACCTCAGTTTTATGTACAACGTCGGCTCACAGAATTTCAGTGATTCAACACTGCGTAAGAAGTTGCTGCGTGGCGACCGTGTTGGCGCGTGCAATGAGCTAAGCCGCTGGGTTTATGCTAAGGGCAAGAAATTACAAGGGCTTGTTAACCGCCGTGAAGCAGAACGGCAACTGTGCTTAAAGGAGCTTAGCCATGTTTCAAACCATTAAAGACAAATTAAGTGCTGGCGTGATCATCATGCTAGCCGTGACATTGCTGTTGCTCGGCTTGATGCTGAACGTAACCAAAGCTGATTTGGCAACAACTAAAGCTAACTTTGAAAAGTCGCAAATGGCTTTGTTGACACTTCAAACCGATTTGGACAACGCGACTGTGCAGCTTAAAGCGGCTGAGATTGAAAAGGAACGATTGCGGCTGGATGCTGCGCTCACTGCTAAAACGCTTAACGTTCGCGAGCAGGGACGCAACACTATTGATGCGGAGCTAGTGGATACCAAGGCCAAAGCTAAGGTTGTGATGGAGAGTTCGACCAATGAATCGGATAAATCGTGGACTGTTGCTGCTGTGCCTGATGAGCTTAATCGGTTGCTCGAGCAGCGTTCCTATTGTGCGAACAGTGACAACGACCAAGACAGTGTATGTGTTGCCGGACGAGTCACTTCTGAGCAAGTGCCCAATACCCATTTATTCAGGCCGAACCAATCCAGATCTCTATAACTACTCACTGTCACTCTTAGCAGCGCTAGAACGGTGCAACACCGACTGGCAAGCACTGCATGACTGGCGAGAGGTAAAGGCTAATGAACACAGACAATAACTTAAGTAGCTTAAGCGATTACTTCATTCAGAAATTGTTGTCGATGTTCGCCTACTTTTCATCATTCGTAAGTGCGCTAGGGGGATTTTTATCTGTGGATAAATTCGCGGTGATCCTTGGCATGGCGCTGGCTATTGCGACTTACTGGGCTAACAAAACTTACACTATTAATAAAGAAAAGCGCGAGGCGAAATTAGCCGAACAGCAAGAGCGAATCAATAAGCTTAATGAAGAAATAGCACTGCGTCAGCTAGATAAGTTGAATGAAAATGGATAAGCCAGCTAAAGCCAAGTTCGATTGGAGCCAGCATAGATACACAGACTTAGAGCGGCGCTTCATTTCTGAATACCTGATTGATCACAATAAAGCAGCTGCAGCCATACGCGCAGGTTCTACCGCAAAGGAACCCGCTAAAGTCGGCTGGAACATGTACCAGAAAGAGCATGTTAAAGCCGCGATTGATTGGCACATAGAGCAGCTATTCGACATTAATAACGTTACGGTTGAGCGTATTGTGCGTGAGACTGCAATGGTCGCCTTTGCTGATATGGCGCCAATCTATAACGATGATGGCAGCGTTAAACCGTTTCCTGAATGGCCTGAACATTGCCGCCGTGCAGCTGCTGGGCTAGACATTGATGAGTTGTTTGAAGGTGTGGGCGACGACCGCGAACAAGTGGGTTTTACCAAGAAGTTTAGACAGTGGGACAAGATGAAAGCCCTTGAGCTGCTTGGTAAGTACCGCAAGATGTGGACTGACAAAGTTGAAATTAGTGAGCGGCCTAAGGTTGTCGTGCGCAAATTAACAGGCAGAAATAAGGCTAAGGCACAGGAGTGATAACAGTGTGTCAGAGCAAACAACTTATGAATTCCATGTCGCGGCTCAGGGTGATGTGCTTGAGCAGTATATTGATGCTCGAGGCCGCAATACCTTCATTATGGGGCCTATCGGTTCGGGTAAGACCTACGGCAGCGCCATGCGCGTTTTCGACCAAATGTGTGAACAAGAGCCGAATAGTTTTGGCGTGCGTAAGTCGCGTTGGGTAGCGGTTCGTAACACCTATCCTGACCTTAAAGGCACCACAATCAAAGACTGGTGCGACTTATACAACAACGAAAACTGCAACCTAGGCAAGTTTAACCAAGACTTCCCGCCGACCCATTATCTCGACTTTGATTTAGAAGATGGTACCCGCGTTAAGGCAGAGTTAGTTTTCTTGGCGCTAGATAGACCCGAAGCGGTGCGTAAGTTAAGGGGTATGCAGGTAACTGGGTTCTGGTTAAACGAAGTTAAGGAGCTGGCTAAGCCCATTGTCGATATGTGCGATGGCCGACATGGACGTTACCCCAGTGCTGCCGAAGGTGGACCAAGCTGGCATGGCATGATTGGAGATACCAACGCGCCAGACGATGATCACTGGTACTACGAATTAGCAGAAGAAAGCCACCCAGATGAGTGGCTTTTTTTACGTCAGCCTGGCGGCGTTATCGAGAAGGTGATCGGCACTGGTCAAAACGCCACGGTTAAATGGGTTCCTAATCTCGACGCTGAAAACCTCGCTAACCTGCCAGAAGGTTATTACATCAAGCAGGTGCAGGGTAAAGCAGACGATTGGATCCGCATTAACTTAGCGAACCAATACGGCACGGTTGCTACAGGGATGGCGATTTATAAGGGCCAGTGGAACGACGTACTCCATACCAACGCCAACAAACTGTTACCGATTAAAGCCCATGGCAACTTGCTTATGGGCTTTGACTTTGGGCGCACGCCTGCAGCGATTGTCGGGCAGTTAACGCCGCTCGGTAAATTGCGGGTTATCAAGGAGTACGTTAGCGAAAACATGGGCGTTCGTAGCTTTATGGACTTCTTAGTTCCTGAGTTAAAGCGCACGTTCCCTGCATTCACCAAGGCTGATTATGTCGCATTCTGCGACCCGTCAGGCTGGGGTAAGTCGGGTAATGATGAAAACAGTCCGATTGAAATCATCAACATGGAATACGGCATTACTGCTTACTCAACCAGCAGTAACAAGCCGGAACATCGCTGGGAGGCAGTGCGCTTCTTCTTAACCAAGCGAATCGATAACCAATGTGCATTTGAACTCAGCGCCGATTGTAAGGTGCTGCGCAAAGGCTTTAACGGTGGTTATCAGTTGCGGCGCATTCAAGTGGCTGGCGATGCCAGATACACCACAGCAGCAGATAAAAACAAGTATTCACATCCTCACGATGCCATTCAGTACCTAGCCCAAGGTGCACAGGGCGAAATCGATTACGACAGAACCGACAAGCTTAGACAGACCGCAGCGCAAACCGCTGTGGCTGACTCGTTAACAGGCTACTAGCAGGAAGATAAACAATGTCAGATGAACCGAAAGGCGGAAAGCCCAAGGAATATGAGCATCAGTATGATCCAAATTCTAACTTGGATTCTCTGGCCCAAGAACTTGAGCGCAAGCTATCTGACACTATCTATCAGCGCGGCAATATCGATGTGCGCATGGTGGAGGATTTACGCAACTATCACGGCATGTATGACACGGCCACGCTTAAAGCGATGGAAGCAAGCGAGACAGCTAAAGTCTTTATCAAACTCACTCGCGCTAAAACCAATGCCGGTGAGTCGCAATTAGTTGATCTGCTATTCCCCAATGACGATAAGAACTGGGGCATCAAGCCAACGCCAGTTCCGCAGCTGGTTGACATGCTGGCCGACAAAGAAACGCCATTTAAGTTGGGTGACACTCAGTATCAAGATGAGCAAGGTAATGTGGTCACCAACGCTGATGTGGCCGAGCGTAAGCAAGAACAGATAAGCAATGCCTGCGACAAGATGGATAAGCTGATTGCTGATCAACTCATTGAAACAAAATACAACGCTAAATGCCGTGAAGTGATACACGATGCCTGTGTTGTTGGCACCGGCATTATTAAAGGCCCAGTAGTTTTAGGTAAGACTGACCGCGCTTATGTGCATGATAAAGAAAGCGGCGATTTCGTTACCGTTATCAAGCAAGTATTTCAGCCAGGTTGTGAAGTCGTAAGGCCATGGGATTTTTACCCTGATATGTCGGCATCAAGCATTGAAGAAGCGGAGTTTGTTTTCGAGCGCCGCTTTATGAGTAAGAAGCAGATCCGTGGCTTAGTCAATCGCAAAGGGTTTGATAAAGCGCGTGTTGCTAAAGTGCTGCAAATGACGTCTACACAAACCCAGCATCGCAGCACTTATATGGATGATGTGCGCATTCTTGCAGGGCTGAGTGATTCGCTCAATGATACACGCTATGAAACATGGGAGTATCACGGCCCAATCACTCGCCAAGTGTTGGAAGAACTCAAGATATTAGAGCCGGTTGAGGAAGGTGAAGAAGATGCACAGGACGAATATGATGCCGTGGTGTTCTACTGTGGCGGCATAGTCCTTGGTGCAAAACTGGCGTTAATGGATTACAGCCAAGATATGCCGTATCGCTGTTATAACTGGGAGTTGGACGACTCCAGCATTTTTGGCTACGGCATACCGCGCATGGTGCGCGACGAACAAGCCATTATCAACAGTACTTGGCGCATGATTTTAGATAATGGCGCGATCACCTCTGGCCCTCAAATCGGTGTTAACAAAAAACTTGTATCGCCTCAAGATGGTAACTGGAATTTCAGACCGCGTAAGTTCTGGAATGTCGAAGGTAGCGTAACGGATATCAATCAAGCCTTTACTACATTTGAATTTGAATCACACATAACAGATTTAAGCCAAATCTATCAAACGGCGCGCGTACTGTTCGATGAGGTATCGGGCGTGCCTATGTTGCAACAAGGCGAACAAGGCCAATCGACGCAAACGCTTGGCGGTATGTCGATGTTGATGAATGCAGCTAACACAGTGCGCCGCAATCAGGTTAAGCAGTGGGATGACTTTATTACATCACCACTCATTAGCGACTTCTATCACTTCAACATGATGCACTCGGACGATAACGAGGTGAAAGGCGATTATCAGGTTGATGCGCGCGGAACCTCGGCACTGCTGATAAAAGAACAGGTTGGCCAAGCCTTAACTAACTTCCTAAACATCGCTGGCAATAGCCCGATATTCGCTCCAGTGCTGCAACTAAAATCAGTCGAAATTCTCAAGCAATGGGTGAAAACTCAATCATTACCGTCTGAAATTATCCCCACTGATGATGAGCTTAAGCAGTACCAGCAGCAGATAGATGAACAGCAGAATAACGGGCCGCAAGACCCTGCTATGCAACTTGAACAATTACGTATGCAGCAGGCACAAGTTAAAGCCGATATGGATATGAAGCTAGCGCAGTTTAATGCACAGCAGCGCATGACAGAGAAACAAGCTGATCTGCAAATAAAGCAGCAGCAAATCGCCGCCGATATGCAGCGCCAAGAGTCGCAAGAACGCATTGAACTGATGAAGTTGGCGCAAAACGACAAGATGAACACTGAAAAACTGACTGTTGAGCTGCAGAAGGTGCAAAGTCGCGCCGCGCTCGAGTGGGATAAGTTTATGGCTGAAAGCAATTTAAAGCTATCCCAAGGATTAACCGCTAACTATGGGTTGGAATAATCATGCTGCACGTTAATGGTGAGTCATGGAAGGCGGTTGTTAATCAACTGGACAAAGACCGTAAAGCGTTACTAGAAGCGCTGATTGTTGATGCTGACGCTGTGAGAACCGCAAGGCTACGCGGCAAAATAGAAATGATTGATGAAATCATTACTACCTACCCGCGAGAATTAACCAAACAAGCAGAGGCCGCAGATTAGTGGCCTTTTTTATATTTGTTTTTCACAACCCGCTCCGGCGGGTTTTTTTATGACTGCAACTTAATAAGGCACTCTAAAAATGGACCCAAAAGAGCAAGACGAACTTAATTCACAACAAGATCAAGGCCAAGGCCAAGACGATGAAGTGGATGCTATCAGCTTATTTAACGAACTCACCAAGGACTCTGATAAAGACTCTGCAAGTGAAAAGGTTGATGAGCTGGATCACGAGCATGATTTGTTGCAACAGCACGAAGCAAAAGACCAGCAAGACGAGCAGGGCACAGATGCAGGCCAAGGCCAAGCCGCAACTGATGATCCTTGGTCCTCTGCGCCAGAGCCTCTGCGCAACGAATATCAAACGCTCAAACAACAGTACCAACAGCTTGATGCGAATCATCGCGCCAATTCAGGCCGTGTTTCTGCGTTAACCAAAAAGCTCAATGAGTTAACTGCAGGCATGCAAGCCAATGAAAAAGCCAATGGTACTGATGCGAACAGCAACAAAGGGTTACCTACTTCCGATGACTTGAAAGGCAAAAACTTTGCCGAAGTCGAGGAAGAATTCCCCGAAATTGCCGCCTTTGTTCGCAACCAGGTTGAAAGTGCACAGCAAGCATTTAGCCAGCAACTAACGCCGTTAAATGAATTGCGTCAACAGCAGGAGCAAGCCAGACAGCAGGTTGAATTGCAAAGCCAATTTCAAGCCTTGCAGACTGTGCACCCTGACTATATGCAGATATCGCAAGACCCAACGTTTCACCAGTGGGTGGCTACTCAGCCAACCTCAGTGCAAGCCATGGCTCAGAGCGATTATGCCGACGACAACATAGCGTTGCTCAACTTGTACAAAGGCTCACGCCCAGCGCCTAGCGCGTCAGCGGCAAAGCCTAAACCAAAAACCACGTTATCAGATCACGCCGAAATTCCGCGCAAAGGCGCAGGTAAAGCAGCTGCTGACACTGACGACGTTGATCCAGTTGATTACTTCAATCAAATCACTCGTAAGAATTAAGGAGTTACATCATGTCTAATGGCTATGGTGATATTGGCTCGCGCGTTGGCGTGCATGCCGAAGTAAAAATGCTTGAACATGCTGAGCCCATTCTTGTGCTCAACAAACTGGGTGATCACAAACCTATGCCTAAAAACAAAGGTGAAGTGATTAAGTTCCGTCGTCCAGTGCCGCTTGCACCTGCGCTTACTCCATTAACTGAAGGTGTTCGCCCAGCGGCTACAAACTTCCGTTATGCAGACGTAAACGCGACTTTGCAACAGCATGGCGCATGGATGGAGCTTACCGACAAAGTTGCTGACTTGCATGAGGATCCTGTGGGTTCCGATATGGCGATGATGGCAGGCGAACAGGCCGCAGAAACTATCGAGTTAGTGACTTACGGCAAGCTGATTGCTGGTACTAACGTCGTTTATGCCAACGGTGCAGCCCGTAACGCGGTCAATACTCCACTATCAATCAAGGTTCAACGACTTGCGGTTCGTGCCTTAATGGGCCAGCGCGCCAAGCGTATCACCTCGATTCTGTCTGGTAGCACTAACTATGCAACTAAGCCAATCGAAGCGGCGTTCGTGGCAGTGTGTCATACCGATGTGGTATCAAGCGTACGTAAGATGCCTGGCTTTACCCCTGTGGCCGAGTATGGCAGTCGTCAACCAATCTGCGCCGAAGAAGTAGGCAGCGTAGAAGATGTGCGTTATATCGCTTCACCATTGTTTAACCCTTGGGTTAACGCTGGCGGCGCGCATGGCAGCACTGCGGTAACGACTGGCGGAACCAGTGCAGACGTTTACCCTGTGTTATACATGGGTGCTAAAGCGTTCGGTTGTATCCCATTGAAGGGCAGCAAGGAAGCTGGCGGGGCGATCAAGCCAATGGTGCGTCAACCTGGCACGCCAAGCCATGGTGATGAACTCGGTCAGTCAGGCTCAGTTGCATGGAAAACGTGGTATACCGCGCTGATCCTCAATGACGCATGGCTTGTACGCGGTGAAGTCGCAGCCTCAGTTGACCCAACCTAATTAGGTTGGCGCAGCTAAATCAGTAAGCAGTAAATCAAAAGCCTCCACTCAAATGTGGGGGCTTTTTTATTCCTATAGTTGGAGCATGAAACCATGAAATTTACCAGCAAAGACAGCACTGATAAGTTAATTAAGTATGCAGCTGAAACCCTTGGTCTAGACCTATCTGGCAAAGAGCGCCAAGAAGTGATTGCGGAAATGAAAAAGGCTGATGCTTCTTTATTTCCTGCTGACAAACCTAAAGCTCAGGCCGCAGCGACTGCAGCTGCAAATGACACTGTCAATAATGAAACTGACGCTGATCAAGATGATTTAGATGCAGATCTTGACAGTGACTTGGAAGAATTAGAACTCACTGACGAAGTACTTGATTCAACACCTAAAGGTAAAGAGCTGGTCGCTGTCACTCTAAATATCCATGATGATAGTGGTGATGAAGAAACAGAAGTTGATAACTTTGTGCAAGTCGGCGTTAACGGCGTGATGCACCAAGTGCAAAAAGGTATAGATGTAAAAGTCAGCGCGGGTGTTTATGAAGTGCTCAATAACGCGATTGAAAAACGCTTTAAAACAGTGACCGATGCTGCTACCAAAATGAAATCGCTTAAAGAAACCCAAGTTAAGCGCTGGCCTTTCAGTGTGATCCAAAAGCACTACGCATAAGGCGGCGCTATGACTTACCTAGAGCTATGCGTGTGCGTGCGCGAGGAATCCGGCGTTTCTGGAACTGGTCCAGCGTCAACAATCAATCAGATAGGCGTGCTGGCTAAAATTGTCGGCTGGGTGCGTGATGCAGACCTTGATATTCAGCGCTTGAAAACCGATTGGAAATTCCTATGGCGTCGCACGCAATCAGCTTTAGTGCTTGGTCAGCAAAGCTACACAGCTATTGATCTGTCATTAAGCGATTTAAAGGATTTAAGCCGCTTTTGGGTGAATGATCAGCCAATGCGTATTGTGGATTGGGATGAATGGGTTAACAGATACGAACCACAAGGAACGGGGCAGGGACTGCCGCAAGTGGTCACCATTGCGCCAGACGGCAGCTTTATGTTTTACCCTGTGCCTGATAGTGCCTACAGCACGCGCACCGACTACTTCAAAATGCCCGTCGCGTTAAGTGGCGATAGTAATGTGTCGGCAATCCCCGCTGCATACCATGATTGCATAGTGCAAAAAGCACTGATTTATTATGGCAAGTTCGAAGAAGATCAAAACTTGATTCAGTTGGCATCGCTTGAGTATGAGCAAAAGCTAAGTGAGCTTTGCCGAGATTACCTTCCTAAGATGGGCTTTGCGCGGGGGCCGTACTAATGTCGTTTACCCCTGCAGCACTGTCATTGCGTGGCGGCTTAAATCTTGCCGATAGCGACAGCGATATGAAGCCAGGTGAATGCCGCGAGCTGGTTAACTACGAGGTGAATACTTCCGGTCGTTATCAGCGCGTGACAGGGTATGAGCGTTTCGACGGCAGACCGTCGCCCTCTGCTGTGCGGATCCCCGATTTATCCGGCTTCCCATTTGATACTGACGACGAAGCATTAGCCGCGTTAGATATTGAAGTTGAAGCGCGTAGGGCTGCTATTCAAGCAGTGCCTGGCACTGGTCCGATTATTGGCGTGTTTATGTTTGCAGGAATCGTTTATGCGATGCGCAATATCGCCGACGGTACTGCAGCAAAACTTTACCGCGCCACGGTAGCCGGTTGGGTAGAGGTCACAACGCCAGTGCTTGCGCCCAATGGCAGACTATTTACGCGGCAAACTAACTTTACTGGCAGCGCTGGCACACTTGAGATTATCGGCGTTGATGGCAAAAACAAGGCGTTCCGCTTTAACGGTAGTACCTTTACCCAAATAACTGGCCCAATCACACCGGATGCACCAACCGTGCTCGAGGTTTTACCAAGCCAAGTATTATTACTCGGTTATCGTGGCGGCTCGTTTGTGTTTAGTGCTATTGGTGACCCAACTAAGTTCAGTTCTGTGGATGGTGGCGGTGAAATCGCTGTGGCCGATGAAATCACAGAAATGCAGGTGCAGGCAGATAACACTTGCGCAATTGGTTGTCGCAACCGTGTTTACATGCTGTACGGCACAGGCAAAGAAGATTTTCAGCTTAAGAGCTTGAGCACTAAGGTTGGCATGCGCACAGCAACCGCACAGAGCTTAAGCGATACCCTGTTTTTAGATGACCGCGGCTTAACAATGTTGGCGCGGGTGCAGCAGTTTGGTGACTTTGCTCAGGCAAGCATCAGCCAAAAGGTGCAGCCGTTGCTTGATCAATACGCTGGCCGCGATATGTGCAGCGTCACAATTAAAACCAAAAACCAATATCGATTATTTTTCACCGATGGTAGCGCCTTGTTTATCACACTAGCGCCAGACGGAACGCCGCAATTTACCCAAGTTAATTATCAAATGCCGATCCGCTGCGCCTTTAGTGGAGAGGATTTGAGCGGCATTGAGTCGGTATTTGTTGGCGCTGAAAACGGCTTTATCTATCAGCTAGACCGTGGCTACAGCTTTGACGGCGCAGAGTATGAGAGTTATCTGCTCACAGGATTTATGCACTTTGGTAGCCCTGAAACCCGCAAGAAATGGCACAAGCTGGTGATTGAGTGCGACAGCGTTACCGAAGTATTGATGCACACTATCGCTTACTTTGATTTTATGAGCCCTGACACGCCAGATAGTGAGCTTATTATCGACTCTGGCAGTAAGTGGGATTTATCAGAATGGGATAACGCAACGTGGGGCAGTGGCACAACTAACTGGGCCGATATGTATATCGCTGGCGTATCGCGCAATATTGCCCTGCACCTAAGCAACACTTCAAAGCAGTTACCACCGCACATCATTTCAAACCTGTACTTGCACAGTAAGCCCGTTAGCCGCAGGCGCTAAGGATCACCATGACTCAATTAAGCTATTGGCAAGATACCAGTCCATTCGTTAATGGCACAACGATTCGCGCTACACCGATGAACACTAAAATGGGTGGGATATCGGCAAGCTTGCAGGCGATTACCGCGCAGATCAATGGCTTTGTAGTTAAGTTACCGCCTAACTTTGTCGGTAATACTGAGATAGCAAATCAGTCATATACCGACACGCTGTTGTATATCAACAAGCAAGGCAACATGGACCTGTTGCCAGCAGCGCAATTAATCCTGAATGCCAGTCATGAACTTACCTTCATCACAAACTCAACCAATGCAATGAGCGTGAATGGTGATAGTCACAACCAGTTTATCACCTGCAACTACGTCATGCCTGAAAGCCCAACAGAAGCACAAAGCAAAGTGTTAGTGACTGTAGGGAGAAGCATTAGAACGGTGAACGGGGATCCGGTTGTTGCGACTGGTAGCATTATCTTTTTTGCTGCCAGTACTGAGGCTGAGCTTTGGCTAGTGCCTGACACTGCTCAAGGCGTAACGATTCTATCGAGCGGAACGCTTCGGGCCTACGGTCAAAACTCGGCTATTGCGCTAATCAGCTTAAATGAAACCGTGTGGCTAATGGTTGGCGACATTTACCCGAGCGATGTGGTGCTGTAATGGCAGAGCCCACCAAGCTAACCCAAGCACAAGCATTGTTTGCTGTACTGGCAGGCGCAGCACAATCAAGACGGGAGCGGGTTTATTACAGGGATTGGGTTTTAAGAACGACGCTATACAACCCAATCAATATATTTGACGATACAGCAGTTATGTATCATGTGGCTTATGTAGAAACCATAACAGGTAAAGTATTTGATTTATCAGATGTAGCTGCAATGAGCTATAGAATGGAGATAGATGTATCTTATCCATTAGACCCTAAAGACAGTGATACTGCATCTATGACTTATTCTACACAAGTCATAACTACAGGAGCAATTAAATTTATTCTAAGCGATACAGCCTCTGTGAGTCATGATCTAGCTGTAATATCTTATATGGCCGTGTCATTTGCTTTAAGCGATACAGCTTCTTGTTCTCATTCAATACAGGTAATAACATTATGAGCGAATTAAATATAGCCGCTAAGTTATATGGTAAATTTAAGTTTGTAATTACGCATGCAAATGGAAGTAAAACAGAATCAAATGAGTTTGATAATCTTATTCTTAATAACGCATTTAACAATTCACAAGCTAACAACTTTGGTATATGTGCGGTAGGCACTGGAACTACAGCGCCAGATGTCACAGATACAGCACTAGTTAACCAAGTAGGCTCAGTGTCTGCTATAGGAACAAGTGCGGCAGTTGCTACTACTTGGGTCGGCACCTTAGCAACAGTTGGAAGAAAGAATACCTACTCTTTCACAGCTGGCGCTATTGTAGGCAATATCTCAGAAGTTGCTATCTATGACACTAGCGTCAGTACAGCACGTATATTAGTTAGAACCTTAGTTAAAGATTTAAGCGGTGACCCAACAACCATTCCTTTAACTGCGGGGGATCAATTAAGTGTAGAGTATACTTTATTTGTAGAGATTGAAACTAGACCAGCTCCACAAATACTAACTATAAATGGTGTAGATTACTCAGCTCAAACGATTGTAGCTTACCCAGAAGCATACGCTACAATAACATCCAGAATCAGCCCCAGTAATTATCCTTACTTAAATGCTACAGGTGGCGGAGTGTCACTAAATGACACTATAAATATACCTGCTAATGGAGTAACACAGAGATTAGATACTACTTTAGGTAACAGAGTAAATCTTACAGCAACTTACGCAAGTAACAGAACTGTAGTTGGAGAGTACACAGAAACATTTTCAGCTACTATCCCAACAAGTACTCAGTTACCTTCAACAGCCCCAATAAAAGCTGTGTTTTTTCGTAACTCAGATAACTTCTGCAATATAGCAGTAGTATTTACGCCATCGTTACCAAAGAATAATACCGTGGGCTATACATTTAAATTTGCGTGTAAAATTAAGAGAGCCTAAGGTGGAGTAATTACATATGATTCCTGAAACTGGATGGAGTGATGATACACAGCTAAAAGAGTATGCGACTTACGGTATAGCTAAACCTCAGTACTCCTCAGACAATCCTTTTAAGCTTGAATTAGGTCCTGAACAATTAAATACCAGTGGCGGTAACATTAAAGCAGCATGGTGGTTATTTGAATTCAACGGCAGCGAAGTGACAGCTAGTAAATATAATGGCAATGATTTTGAGCTTGGCTCAGTAGTATTTTCAGTGACTAATATTAAAAGATTATCTGCTACTTTCGACCAACTTGGTCGGCCGATGGTATTTTATGAAACTAACAGTAATGAGTTAAAACTATTCTGGTTTGACCCTGTGCTTGTTCAAAATATTATTACTGAGTTCGGAGTGGGTAATTATCCATTTGCTACATTCGATATTCGTTGGGACACTTCAAATCCACGTAGTGATGTAATGCTGTTTTATATGCGCTCAGGGGCTATTTATTACCGGATGCAGCGTGATCGATACTCAATCGAATATGCAACACCAGTTGTAGCCGATGCAGTATTTATAAAAGAAGCAGATATGGCTGTAGATTACCATTTGCAGCTGCTTTATCGCTATATTGATACTGGCTATAACCCGCCACAGCCAGTGCAGCCGGAAATCCCTCCTGTTGTTGGTAGTTTCGGCTATAAACTCAGTGGTTACCAGAGCGCAATAGAGACAAGAAGAACGAATATGTTCACTCTTGGTAAAGACAATAGTATTGCATTTTATCTTGATGAAATTGATTTTGATAAGCCTGAAATAGCGCTATTCAGTCAAAACCAAGATCCTAATGCTGGTGCGTTTGCCTTAAGTTTTACAGGGAGCCGTTACACGGCAGTGCGCGTGGCATACGGTAGAACAGAGTACATTTCGACGGCACCTTTCCCTTTGCAAGCTGGGCACTGGATTATTGATGTGATTGATGCTCATTCAACTGGTAAATTTGACACATTGAGATTACGCTGCAAACCGCTTGGTGCAGAGGAATATCTAACGCACAGCATCGATGTACGAGCTAGTGCTATGCGTACAGAGATTACCGCGCAGTTCTTGATCGGCGCAGTCAGTGGCTATGTTGGGAACTTGCTGTACTGCTTACGGGCCGTTATCCGCGATATCCAAATTAATGCAACGGCATTAAATGAACATGGGCTGATTGACCAAAATCTACCGGTTGAATTGCTTAAATTACCCATGATTAAATCGCAGGCTGGTTCACAGCTCTTTGTTAACTCAATGGATGTTCCGGTTCTAATGAATAGCGCGATTATTAAAGATTACCGCGCCGCAAACTGGGTATTCATTGAGGGCTAGTCAAGAAAAGCTAAACCGATTGCAATAGCGCATAAAACGCTTATTATTTCCCCATAGTGCCAGTAAGCACACCTTTCTCGCTCAAATCCGTTCAGCTCACTTATCTGATAACAAATCTCATTAATTCGAGGTTCATTTGCCATGCAACAAATAAAGCCAGTGCAGACTATTCAGCCTGTAGGCCAACTGCCTGCGCCTGAAAAACCAACTAACAAAAGCATTTATCCTGTTAATCAAACACCACCAGTAAATAAGCAAGCGGATACTGGAACGCAGTACCAAGGACAGCAAGCCACAATGACGGGTAATGTTGATCAAGAAGGTTTTGGTTTACTCGGTAAAGCGCAGCGTTATAGCAAGAACGGTACTGAGCCCATTTATAATATTGGTCCTAAAAATGCGAATGCTGTATCTGATGCACCAAATCCTGTGCCGCCAATGCCTGGCGCTCCGCAAACGGGTGGTAAGGAAGGTTCTGCATGGGGAACACCAAAACCAACGGCCAACCAAACAACGAGTCCTGCTACGCCAGCGTCACCCGCCAATGATGCAAACGCTCAATATCAAGTTGCCTCGCCACCTGCGGTGCAGAATAACTATGTTCCATCACAGTATCAGTCTGTAACTGGTGATGCTGTGGCTAATGCGCCTAAGGCTAATATTAAGGACAACACGTTTACCGCAAAAGAATATCAAAACGTGGGCACAAATGGCGTAACCAGCGATAAGCAGTACCAGTATGAYCCGCGCAATGAGTCATTAGTACAGAACCAAATTACCGGCTTACTTGACCCGAATAGCGAGATTATGCGCAAGGCCCAAGCGCAGGCACAGGGCTACAATGCGGCTCGTGGATTGCAGTCTAGTTCAATCGGTAACGAAGTCGCCTTATCGTCGATGATTGACAAGGCACTGCCTATCGCCCAGCAAGACGCGCAAACCTATAAYCAAGCACAAAGCCAACAGTGGCAAACACAGGCACAGCTTGACCAAACCAATCTTAAAAACCAGCAAGACGCATCAATGGCTGATAAGCAGGGTGCTATCAATAACCAACTGCAAAATAATCAAATGGATTGGCAGACTGGTGAGAAAAACACTGATCGCCAATTCCAAGCAGAGCTTGAGGACCTTAAATACAAGCAATCACTTGGCACGCTCGACGCTCAAGGGAAACAGCGCTTACAAGAGTTGAATGCGCAGCAGTCTTGGCAGACTGGTGAGAACAATGTTAACCGTGAGTTCCAGACTCAGCTTGAAGATTTAAAGTACAAGCAGCAGCTTGGCACGCTCGATAAACAACAGTCATTGCAACTTGCACAGATGGAACGTAGCGCGCAAATCCAAACAGACCGCGATGCGATTCTGCAAAATTATCAAGTGCAACTTAATGATCTGCAAAACGACCAGCGCTGGAAAGAGCTTACCGCTCAAATTGGCTCGCAAATGGAAATGCAAGTGCGTGGCTTTAGTCAACAAGCAAAAATGGAGTATGGCAATGCACAGGGGCAAGCCGTTAATGCGGCTATGCAAGCCATTGGCATGGCAATGTCAAACCCAAACATGACAGCTGAACAGCAAAAGGCCGCCATCACTAACATCATGGGTTCGCTACAAAGCCAAGCAAATATGCTGGCAGTGATTTATGGCGCCAGTGACGGCCAATTACCACCGACTGCAACACCACCGCCTTTAGTTACACCGCCACCTAGTTCAGGTAGCACTGGTTCGACAGGTGGATCAGGTGGCGGCACCGGAACCGTTAACCCTCAAGCTAAGACGGGTACTTACCCAGGCGCTGGCTATATCGGTGGTGATGTAGGCTTGCGTCAACAGCAAAGGTAGGTAAGCCATGATTAGAACAGCTACTCACGCAGACCTAAAGCGGATACTTGAAATAGGTAGGCAAACTCTCGCAAAAGCGCCTAGTTACCCCGTTGAAATGGACGATACCAAAGCTAGCTATATGGTGCGTCGCTGTATTGCAGATCGAGGCATGGAGGCATTTGTTGCTGTAGTCAATGGCGAGGTAGTGGGTTTTTTGCTGGCAATGCAAGAGGAACACTGGTTTAGCAAAGACTGCTACGCAACTGACTTAACCTTTTGCGTACTGCCAGAACATGCAGATCAAGCCGTGTGGTTACTGCGTCGCTTCATTCGCTGGGCTAAAACCTTTCCAAAAGTAAAAAGCGTTTTACTTGGTGTTAGCAGCGGTCTTGATGCTGACGGACGCATAGGTCAGTTATACGAAAAGCACGGGTTCACATTAGTTGGCGGTTTTTACAATCGCATCCTTTAATCAATCAAATTATTTGATAGGAGGCAGTATGAGTGCTGTCGGCAAAGCCTTTAAAAAGGTTTGGAAAGGTGTAAAAAGTATTGCCAAAAAGGTATGGAAAGTTATTAAACCCATTGTGAAAGTGGTCGCAATAGCTGCAATCATTTACTTTGGAGGTGCGGCCCTGATTGGGGCCATGAGCGCAGGCGGGACGGCTGCAGGGGGGATAGCTTCCGCTTGGTCAGGGGTCACTGGGGCTGGAACCGCGTTAGCCTCTGGCAATGTTGCCGCCGCAGGTTCGTCACTGGCCTCGTAAAACTTTGCTATCAACCATGGTGCCAGCAGGTTCAACAGCTTCGACAACTGGAATGACGATGGCGCAGTTAGGCACCGCCGCTACTGGTGCAGCTAATGGGACCGTTCCAACAGCCTTAATCAATGCTACTGGTGTAGGCGCTGGAACTGCTGGAGTCACAGGAAGTGCGGTTGGTGGTGCAGGTGCGGTTGGCGGTATTGGTGGCGCATCTGAACTAGCATCTGTCGCTGACTTAGCAGCAACAACGCCAGCAGTAGCGCCGACAACGGGTGGGCTGCTTGGAGGAATGAGTGCTGGCGAAGGCATGATGTGGTCAGCAGGTATTAATGCTGGAACACAGTTAATCGGCGGTGCAATGCAGGGCCGTGCAGCGGAAAAAGAAGCTGAGGAAGCTCGTAAGCGTATGACTTACTGGGGAGTTGATGGTGATGGGAATAAAACCGATTTAAATATCGGCGGGCTTATGGGTAAGGTTAACTTGTCTCCTATGGCTAGTATTCCAAAAGCAGGGGAATACCAACCGTGGCAACCCACTACGCTAGACGACTTAACTAAAACGGTGGGCTAACTGATGGCTAAAGTAAACGGTATCAACCAAATGGGTGCAGCTGCAGCCAATGCAAACGATGAAGAAAACTTAACACCAGAGGAAGAAA
>NZ_JAKKSJ010000081.1:0-1930 GCF_025653365.1 Shewanella sp. SW32
GCGTTTGAGGACGCTCATTTTCCGATTGAAGCGCCAGATCCAATCGCGGCGATTCAGTTTCGGATGGAGCAGCAAGAGCTTGAGGATGTCGATATGGTGCCATTTTTTGGGCAACGTAGCAGAGTGTCAGAAGTGTTAAACCGCCAACGCAAGCTAAGCCTTAACATGATCCGTAAGCTGAATGAGGGGCTTAAAATCCCGCTTCCTTGCTTGATCAAAGATTATCAATTAGCCAAATAACGGAATATAGGGAGGTATGTTATGGGAAAATTATTCGGTAGTTTAACTGTAAAGTTAATGGTTTATATACTTTTAACACTGGCGGGGATGTGGTTTTATTTAGACTTTCTAGATGCAACGTTGCTAAATAAGATTCTTTTCGGCGTGTTTGCTTGTTGTCTCTTCATTTCCCTTACTATTGATTTTTTAAAACTGCTTGAACGCTTTAAAAGTGATGTTTAGCAACTGAGTTTGAAGCTTTTTAATGATAACGGAAAATCTAATGCTAAATAAGACCTTATTGTTGCGGAGGTGAATTTTAATGGCTGTGCATATTTTAACTATAAAAATGAACGCAATCAAACCAACCAAACATCACAAAGGATGGGTAGATTTTGAGCTTCAAGATCCGACTTCAAAGTTGTCAGATGTTGAAATTAGCGCCTTACATGAGTTGTTAAGTGAAGAACAGTTTGTGGAAATTGATTCTCGTTTTGAGGGCTATTCGAAGAATCGCGGTGTCTACGATTACAATCTCCCATTTGGACACTCGATTTTTCAAATTGAGGTTCCTGCGCATCAAATTACTCAAGCTTGTCAAATAGCTGAAAATTACATAAACGGAAAGGTTTGTCATGGCACCAATAATGGTTAATGGTGATCCTGACCAACAGTAATTTAACGGAAATTAAAGCATGAAATTAAACGTAGATTTATCAGAACTTCATAAAGTTGCGGCCAAAATGCACGATGCTGTTTATTGCTCTCATTGTGAAAAATGCGGTGATAACAAGCATTATTTTGAAGGGGACAAAGTGCCTGATTCATGTCTTAAATGTGGGGAGCATAAAGGCCTCTCAATCATTAGTGTTAACTGAGCGGAATCTCGCATGAAACTCATAGGTAGCTTAACTAAGGTCCTCAATACTCATTGGGTTAACGCATGGTATGCAATAGCTTGTGATATGGAAGCCAATAAACACTACGGCGATGCCAATTCGTTGATATTTCGTATAAAACTGTTTGCAAAAACCTTTTTTAAAAATAGCTAAGAAGTACGGAAACAAAAGAGCAAGGTGAACTGCCGAAATTAACTATCCACACTGTAATTGTATATTTAGCTCTTAACGCTTGGTTTAAGTCACATTCCCTTTCGCCTGAAGATATTGAATTAAAGGCGCATAAACGCCGGCATCAGCTTGGCGTAAGCTCGCAATGTACTCACCCCGCTCTTGGCTTTGTTTATCCAAATCTGTATTGGACCAAACTAAAGGCTTTTGTTTGAGTAGTACCATTCGTATGTAGTCCGTCATCACGCGCGAGTGACGTCCGTTGCCGTTAGGAAAAGGGTGAATTTTAACTAACCTGTGCTGTATCCGAGCCGAGAGTTCTAGGCTGTCATAGTGTTCAAACTCAATCCAGCATTTGATGTCTTCCAGAAAGTTGTGTAAATCTGGCCGGATATTCAGCGGATCGACACCAATGTTCAACTCTCGGTGACGGTAGCTGCCGGCCCATTCCCACACATCACCAAGCAAACGTTGATGCAACTCTTCCACAAACGCCATAGAAAGAATGTCATCCATGCTGGTTTTAGGCGTCGTGGCTAACCAACTCAACCCTTGTAGTATGTTGGCATTTTCAAGCTCATTAAGCTCTTCGCGAGTCGTGATGTGATCAAATTTCAGCCCGGCAACATCATCGGCATTTA
>NZ_JAKKSJ010000082.1:0-1880 GCF_025653365.1 Shewanella sp. SW32
GGAGTTTACCTGTATCTGTTAGACTCAAACCTTTTAACGTAGTGCTGAGAGAGGCTTCAGCCTTAACGCCTGTGCCAGCCTTATTAATGTCATCTGCAACAGTAGTAACATAGGCATCTGCTCCAACCGCCACTGTTTTACCATTGATAGCAAAGCCAGCAACACCTGTAACAGTACCAATGGCCGTTGCTAAATTGGTTGTGGCCGCTTTACCGTATACAGTCCCTGCACCTGAAATGGTATTATTGCCTAGTTTGGTAGAAGCCACATCACCCAAAGAAATTGAAATGGTTTCATTAGCGTTTGAACCCACCTGGAATTTCTGAGTACCATAAGTACCATCCAACAGCTTCTGACCACCAAACGAGGTAGTGTCAGAAATACGAGTTAATTCTGTTTGCAAAGATGAAATCTCTTTTTGCATTGCAGCGCGGTCATCTGCTGAGTTAGAACCGTTGGCAGATTGCAGTGACAGGTCACGCATACGTTGCAAAATGTCGGTAGACGTCTGCATCGCACCTTCGGCAGTTTGCGCAATTGAGATACCATCGTTAGCATTACGTTGTGCCACATCCAAGCCATTAATCTGACTGGTCAAACGGTTAGAAATTTGCAGACCTGCAGCATCGTCTTTGGCACTGTTAATACGCAGGCCAGATGACAGACGCTCCATGGAGGTTTTTAATGCGCTGTTCGCGCTGTTCAAGTTCTTTTGTGAGCTCAGCGAGGTCACGTTGGTATTAACAGTAATTGCCATGATATTGGTTCCTCATATTACCTGGTAGACAACTGCCTGAGCTGTTCAGCCAGGCGAAGCTTAACTTGTTACATTTACTGTAACGGCAAAGGAGGGGCAAACTTTAGTCACTTTTTAAAAATTTTTATAAAGCAATAAAATTATTTAAATTCATAAAATTAAAAATGCCAGCAATTGCTGGCATTTTAGTTTAAAGAGGTATTGAGAAATGATTAACCACCAAGCAGTGACAGCGCAACCTGTGGAATTTGATTCGCTTGTGCCAGCATAGCAGACGAGGTTTGTGACAGAATCTGCTGTTTGGTCATAGTGGCAGTTTCTTTTGCAAAGTCCACATCTTGAATTCGGCTTCTGGCATCTGATACGTTAGTCGAAATATTATTCAAGTTATTGATCGTAAAGCTCATACGATTCTGTACAGCACCCAAGTCAGAACGGCTACTATCAATACCAGCAATTGCGGCGTCAATCACTGCCAGCGCATCCTGAGCACCTTTCGCAGTATTGATATCAATCTTGCTTACCGAATTCAATGTTGAGCTACCACCGGTTGCTGTCACTCCACCGCCTAACAACTCATTAACGGCTGCACCACCTGAAACACTAAATTTGTCTGAAGATGATAGATTCAGTGAAGACGCTACACTGACTGAGGTATTTGTATCATCAGCTGTATTACCACCTAATGTTGCTGTTGATGCTGCTGTTCCCCCGGTAAGCTCAACCCCATCAACCCCTTTAGCATTAATAGTGATGTCACCAGTATCAGTATCATAACTGATATCATAGCCAGCCTTGCCTAAGTCAGCAGCTAATGCTTTTGAATCACCCTTGTATGTGGATAAGTCATATGAATCAACTTTTGCTCCAGCGTCGCTGACAATATTGAGTTTACCTGTATCTGTTAGACTCAAACCTTTTAACGTAGTGCTGAGAGAGGCTTCAGCCTTAACGCCTGTGCCAGCCTTATTAATGTCATCTGCAACAGTAGTAACATAGGCATCTGCTCCAACCGCCACTGTTTTACCATTGATAGCAAAGCCAGCAACACCTGTAACAGTACCAATGGCCGTTGCTAAATTGGTTGTGGCCGCTTTACCGTATACAGTCCCTGCACCTGAAA
>NZ_JAKKSJ010000083.1:0-1855 GCF_025653365.1 Shewanella sp. SW32
AAACCAGTTGCACTAAACCAGTTGCACTGGGTGCTGGATGTGAGTTTAGGTGAGGATGCGTGCCAGATATACCGTGGTAATGCAGCGACTAATCTTGCCACGATGCGACACTTTGGTTTGAATATGTTACGCGCTGAGAAGCGAAAAATGAGTATCAGAAGAAAGCAGCGTCAGGCATTGATGAATGAGGCTTATTTGGATGCGGTGCTTGAAGCCGGCATGAGTGTGGTTATTAAATGACCACTCGTAATCTCACCCTGGGGGTAAGCCTGAGAATGTGATATATCACAGCGATCAAGGTTCGCATTACACGAGCTTGAAATTCAGACAATTAATATGGCGTCTTCAGATTGAGCAAAGTATGAGTCGCCGCGGGAATTGTTGGGATAACGCACCAATGGAGCGTTTCTTTAGAAGTTTGAAATCTGAGTGGATACCCGCCAATGGTTATGGGAATTTTACAGAAGCAGATAAAGAGATCACAAATTACATCACTGGATATTACAGTGAGACCAGACCCCATCAATATAATGGTGGGTTAACGCCAAATGAGTCAGAACGTTTATATTGGAATGACTCTAAAATCGTGGCCAATTTTACTTGACCACTACACTTCGACAGGTAGGCGAACTCGAACATGACACTTATTTTCTGTAGGAGACTTATCTTCGCCAAGGGCTAGAAAGTAAACTACGAGGTTTACGTAGCAGTCCCCCTTGCTCCATTTCGATCTCTGGACGTTGAGCGCAGCGATACTCTCGCCTTGATCCTTTCTCCAGGTCACACTTGACTTCTTAGACCCCCGTTCTTGATTCAGTAAATCACTCTATCTTTGCAAAATTTAAGCGAGCATTGATCAAAGAGCAACAACGCGAAAGTACCATGCTTGCGAAGAAAGAGGTATATAAAGGCAGAAAACAGGCTCTCAGAATAGAACAAATAACTGAACTTAAGCAAAGGCTGTTGCAGATGAAAATAAGAAGGCTTTAGCAACTGAGAATTAGATTAGCCAGCAGACATTATATTCTTATCTCAAAGGATCTTAAAATTCAGATCACGTATAGAAATTGTCTTAAGGTTAATTTCGAGGGGATGGGCGCAAAAACCTACAAAGTTTGAATCTCTTCATTGCGAGCTGTTAAAATAAGAGAGCAGTGAGTTAGCACCGTATTGTTCAGGAATACAAATAATCATGACAATAGATAAAATCTCACTTATCAACTTAATACTGATGGCAACACTTGTTTCCCCAACAACAAATGCAGACTCTATAGATATCAAAGCGTTACAGCTTAAGGCCAATCACAGCGACACTCAAACCAGACTTGAACTTGCCGAACATTTCTAAAACGGAAATGACGTTGAACAAAATCTGGAAAAAGCATTAACTATATTGCTTAACAACTTTGAATATGTAGGGTTCTTGAATTACTACGAGTAAATTCATGCAGTTATAACTAGATTGCCAAACTCATTATGCCACTACACTATATATTTCATGATTTAGAATCCATTCATAAGTTTTTTCTAAAAAACTCAATCAACTTATCCCATGGAATAAATGCAGTTCTATCATACAAATCAACATGGCCTGCATCTTTAACATAGTAAAGCTCCTTTGGCAGGGCAAGATCACGAACATTTAACGCGCACTTTAACATAACTGATTGACCGCGATCTTCCGTTGTGATCAGATACTGGCTTTTACGCGGAGCCAGTTTATGAACATCGATATTTTTGCAGAGCACTTTTCAGAATTAGAAGACCCAAGGCAAGCATCTAAGGTCGTTTATCCCTTGTTTGACGTGGTGTTTTTAACGCTGTGTGCAGTTATCGCAGGCTGTGAGGGCTGGGA
>NZ_JAKKSJ010000084.1:0-1846 GCF_025653365.1 Shewanella sp. SW32
CCGCGCAATGAGTCATTAGTACAGAACCAAATTACCGGCTTACTTGACCCGAATAGCGAGATTATGCGCAAGGCCCAAGCGCAGGCACAGGGCTACAATGCGGCTCGTGGATTGCAGTCTAGTTCAATCGGTAACGAAGTCGCCTTATCGTCGATGATTGACAAGGCACTGCCTATCGCCCAGCAAGACGCGCAAACCTATAACCAAGCACAAAGCCAACAGTGGCAAACACAGGCACAGCTTGACCAAACCAATCTTAAAAACCAGCAAGACGCATCAATGGCTGATAAGCAGGGTGCTATCAATAACCAACTGCAAAATAATCAAATGGATTGGCAGACTGGGGAGAAAAACACTGATCGCCAATTCCAAGCAGAGCTTGAGGACCTTAAATACAAGCAGCAGCTTGGCACGCTCGACGCTCAAGGGAAGCAGCGCTTACAAGAGTTGAACGCGCAGCAGTCTTGGCAGACTGGTGAGAACAATGTTAACCGCGAGTTCCAGACTCAGCTTGAAGATTTAAAGTACAAGCAGCAGCTTGGCACGCTCGATAAACAACAGTCATTGCAACTTGCACAGATGGAACGTAGCGCGCAAATCCAAACAGACCGCGATGCGATTCTGCAAAATTATCAAGTGCAACTTAATGATCTGCAAAACGACCAGCGCTGGAAAGAGCTTACAGCTCAAATTGGCTCGCAAATGGAAATGCAAGTGCGTGGCTTTAGTCAACAAGCAAAAATGGAGTATGGCAATGCACAGGGGCAAGCTGTTAATGCGGCTATGCAAGCCATTGGCATGGCAATGTCAAATCCTAATATGACAGCTGAACAGCAAAAGGCCGCTATTACCAACATCATGGGCTCACTACAAAGCCAAGCAAATATGCTGGCAGTGATTTATGGCGCAAGCGACGGTCAATTACCACCAACAGCAACGCCACCACCTTTAGTGACTCCACCGCCGAGTTCAGGTAGCACAGGTTCGACAGGTGGAACAGGCGGCAGCACCGGAACCGGAACCGTTAACCCTCAAGCTAAGACGGGTACTTACCCAGGCGCTGGCTATATCGGTGGTGATGTAGGCTTGCGTCAACAGCAAAGGTAGGTAAGCCATGATTAGAACAGCTACTCACGCAGACCTAAAGCGGATACTTGAAATAGGCCAAGTCACATTGGCTAAGGCGCCTAGTTACCCCGTTGAAATGGACGATACCAAAGCTAGCTATATGGTGCGTCGCTGCATTGCAGATCGAGGCATGGAGGCATTTGTTGCCGAAGTAAACGGCGAGGTAGTGGGTTTTTTGCTGGCAATGCAAGAGGAACACTGGTTTAGCAAAGACTGCTACGCAACTGACTTAACCTTTTGCGTACTGCCAGAACATGCAGATCAAGCCGTGTGGTTACTGCGCCGCTTCATTCGTTGGGCCAAAACATTCCCTAAGGTAAAAAGCATTTTGCTCGGCGTCAGTTCAGGGCTAGATGCTGACGGCCGTATAGGTCGGCTATATCAAAAGCATAACTTCACCTTGGTAGGCGGTTTTTACAATCGTCTGCTTTAATCGAAAAATTAAGGAGGCAGTATGAGCGCTGTCGGTAAAGCCTTTAAAAAGGTTTGGAAAGGTGTAAAAAGTATTGCCAAAAAGGTATGGAAAGTTATTAAACCCATTGTGAAAGTGGTCGCAATAGCTGCAATCATTTACTTTGGAGGTGCGGCCCTGATTGGGGCCATGAGCGCAGGCGGGACGGCTGCAGGGGGGATAGCTTCCGCTTGGTCAGGGGTCACTGGGGCTGGAACCGCGTTAGCCTCTGGCAATGTTGCCGCCGCAGGTTCGTCACTGGCCTCG
>NZ_JAKKSJ010000085.1:0-1474 GCF_025653365.1 Shewanella sp. SW32
TAATGGCTAAGTCGCTAAACACTTGAGGGCGACCTTTCTTTGGCTGCTTGACCTTGGCTTTCCACTTAGCAATTGCATCCTCATCAATCCAGAAGGTAAGTGAACCGCGGTTGATTAAGGCTTGGTTGTATTGCTTCCAGTTGGTTGTTTTATAGCGAGGTTTTGACACGGTTGATGGGTAAGTTGATAGGCGATGCCGATCAGATCAGCGGCTACGGCTTTAGTTCAACCGATTTAGGAAACAAAGCCGTTAAAATCCTTTCGTGCTGACTATGGCATTGCGACAAAATAGACAAGGTAAATTGGTCTATTTTACCAATGATATATAGCGTCTTGGCCTTGTTTAACAGCGCGCCGCCAGTCCGATGGCTTGAAGAAATTTATCAATAAAAATATGTGACCTGAAGGTTTTTATAAAATGTCTTTAGGACGAGGTTTAAATACATGGTCGTTAAAATCCGTGAATCAAACTTACCTAGTCTGGTTCTCTCAATGAGGTAAACACTCATACGCAATAATGAAATGATATGCGCCAGTAAATTATCACCGATATAATTTCTAATTGTGTCTTTTGTTATGAAAAAATTAGATAATATCTCGAACGAAAATACCGTTAGGATATAGAATATCATGAACTTAAAATCTTTATTATCTACATGCCTTTTGGTGTTTCTTTCTGGCTGTGCCGCACCTACGTTAAAGCTAGTAAATCATGTTGGTCCAGTAACGTATGATGCGACTTCAGAATACAGCAGCAAACATACTGAACAAGGGTTTATTGTTGTAGCTTTTCGTAGTGTTCATAGGTTCCTTCCTGATACACAAGCTGATTACCAAGAGTGCTCTGATGTACTAAATTCAGTAGCTAAAGAGTATACCCCTGTATCTTGGAGCATAGTGAATATAACGGCTCATGAATATAATGGTGTAACTGGTATCGCAAATATTACGTGTACTTATACATATAAAACATAATATTACTCACTCTGACTACGATGTGAAAGGCGTTAACTACTCAAGGGGAATGTTAGGTTGTTAGATAAAGTTGAGTTACAAAAAAATTATGAAAAAGCACTGTTTAGTGCACTAAAAGAGTTTCAGTTTGTAGAATCTATTCTCAGAAAATATATCACTACTTCGTATGATGTTATTCGATTGAAAATTCAAGATTCAGAGACGTTGTCTTATGATTTTAATGAAAATAATATAGAAAAAGGGGGCCTTCAACCAGGGCAAGATCACGAACATTTAACGCGCACTTTAACATAACTGATTGACCGCGATCTTCCGTTGTGATCAGATACTGGCTTTTACGCGGAGCCAGTTTATGAACATCGATATTTTTGCAGAGCACTTTTCAGAATTAGAAGACCCAAGGCAAGCATCTAAGGTCGTTTATCCCTTGTTTGACGTGGTGTTTTTAACGCTGTGTGCAGTTATCGCAGGCTGTGAGGGCTGGGAAGATATTGAAGAT
>NZ_JAKKSJ010000087.1:0-1380 GCF_025653365.1 Shewanella sp. SW32
CATATATGGACCCATCCGGTTTGCAAGACATTCGATATCAATTTTGAGAAGAGTTCATTGCACCCATATATTCGGCCTCTTATTGAGGGATTCCTCTGGCCCTGATGGATATTTGCTTCTACTGTCCTTATCATCCCTGCGGCTTCATCAGAGCCTGTGTTTTCGTAAGGTTTTTAGTAGATCAGTCTGACTGTCTCATCATCAAATCAAGTGTCTTAGCAACTTGCTGGTTGGTTAATCGTTAACATAATAAGTACATTTGATGTTGTTACATAGCGAGCCGAAACTCTTCTTCACGTGCCGCGATAACCCATGACATTCTGGCGAGCTTATTCGCGACGGCCACACACGCACGATTGAAACCTCGGCGTTCCGCTAGCTGGATAGCCCAACAACTCAACTTATCCGACTTACTCCCACTGTGCCGCAACACCGCTCTGGCGCCGTGGATGAACAGCGTACGTAAATAGGCGTTTCCCCGCTTACTTATCCCGAGGAGGTTATCTTTCCCGCCACTGCTGTGCTGCTTAGGTACTAAGCCACACCAAGCTGAAAAATGTCGGCCATTGCTAAAGTCTTTGCCGTCACCCACTGCAGCATAAATCGCCGTAGCGGTGACAGGCCCAACACCAGGAATAGTCTGTAATCGCTGACAAATCACATTGTTTTGAGTTTCGTTTAGTACTTGGGTATCACAACTCTTAAGCCGTTTTTCAATGTCGATAACCTCATCATATAACTGATAAAATATGGCTCTACCCTTGGTGGTCAATGTATTGGCTTCATCGATCAAAATATCAGGTAGCTGGGCTTTAAAAGCCGATTTACTTTTGGTCATCACAATGCCGTATTCCGCTAGCATCCCTCTGACTTGATTGATTAAGGCTGTTGATTGTTTAGTTAATCGTTCCCGCATACGGTGGAGCAGTTGCACATCTTGCTGCTCGACGCTTTTGGGTTTTACAAACCGCATGTTGGGCCGCTGCGCAGCCTCCGCAATGGCTAGTGCATCGTTGTAGTCATTTTTATTACCTTGCCTAAAAGGAACCACATACTGCGGGGCAATTAACTTAACTACGTGCCCAAATTGCTCAAATTCTCTGGCCCAATAACTCGCGCCGCCACACGCCTCCATAACGATAAGGCAAGGCTCAATTTTCGCGACAAAGGGCAGCAAGTCTTTGCGTCTAAGCATTTTCTTTTTGATTAACTTGCCTGCTTTATCGACACCAACAGCATGAAAAACAGACTTTGCGATATCTAAACCGATTGTAGTAATCTTCATAGGTGGACCCGTCCTCTTTCTGATGAGTTTTAGCGACTACATCGTGGCCCATTGCGAGGCCGATTAAAAGTGGATGGGTCCATTCCATTATCCCT
>NZ_JAKKSJ010000088.1:0-1260 GCF_025653365.1 Shewanella sp. SW32
TGTAGTGGTCAAGTAAAATTGGCCACGGTTTTAGAGTCATTCCAATATAAACGTTCTGACTCATTTGGCGTTAACCCACCATTATATTGATGGGGCCTAGTCTCGCTGTAATATCCAGTGATGTAATTTGTGATCTCTTTATCTGCTTCTGTAAAATTCCCATAACCACTTGCGGGTATCCACTCAGATTTCAAACTTCTAAAGAAACGCTCCATTGGTGCGTTATCCCAACAATTCCCGCGACGACTCATACTTTGCTCAATCTGAAGACGCCATATTAATTGTCTGAATTTCAAGCTCGTGTAATGTGAACCTTGATCGCTGTGATATATCACATTCTCAGGCTTACCTCTTAACTCAAATGCCATTTTCAAAGCTTTACAGGTCAGCTCACTATCTGGTGATAATGACAAAGCCCATCCAACAGGTTTGCGGGAAAATAAGTCCAAAACAACAGCTAGATAGGCCCAACGATTACCGACCCAAACATACGTCACGTCGCCACACCACACTTGATCTGGTTGAGTTACTGCAAACTGTCGATTAAGCGTATTGGGGATTGCAACATGCTCTTGTGTCGCTTTCCGATAAGAATGCTTAGGCTGCTGACAGCTTAATAACCCAAGTTTTTTCATTAGATTACGGGCTCGATAACGACTGAGACCAATCCCTTTGTTAGTCACTAATTGCGCTATCGTTCGAGCACCGGCAGAGCCATGACTAATAYGATGTGCGGCCTTCACTTCACTGCATAAAATAGTAAAGTCTGCATCAATATGTTCTTTTCTTTTTAGCCAATACTTATAGCTACTTCGATGYACTTTGAATGCATTACAAATTGTGAGAATAGAGTGGCTCTGCTTGAGTGCGCTGATTAGCGTAAATTGTTCATCGAGTCTGACATCAAGAGAGCGGTAGCCTTTTTTAGGATAAGATTGTGCTCCTCAAGACGAGCTATTTGCTTCTTCAGCTCACGGATTTCAATTTGTTCAGGGGTAATCGGAGATGCTTTTGGTGTGCCACCMTGGCGTTCTAGTTTTAACTGTCTCACCCATTTATCCATAGTGGACTTACCTACGTTCATCGCCTTTGCAGCTTCGATGATGCTATGGTTTTTATCGAGGACTAATTGGGCTGCTTCAAGTTTGAATTCAGCACTAAATGTTTTTCTGGTTGTCGATCTCATGTGTTCACCTAAAGTCATCTACGAGGTAATAATATCACCTCTATTTAGGTGGCCAAAATTAGTGTGCCACTACA
>NZ_JAKKSJ010000089.1:0-1244 GCF_025653365.1 Shewanella sp. SW32
CAGGGCAAGATCACGAACATTTAACGCGCACTTTAACATAACTGATTGACCGCGATCTTCCGTTGTGATCAGATACTGGCTTTTACGCGGAGCCAGTTTATGAACATCGATATTTTTGCAGAGCACTTTTCAGAATTAGAAGACCCAAGGCAAGCATCTAAGGTCGTTTATCCCTTGTTTGACGTGGTGTTTTTAACGCTGTGTGCAGTTATCGCAGGCTGTGAGGGCTGGGAAGATATTGAAGATTTCGGTGAAAACCGCTTTGACTGGTTGCAAGAACATGGTTTTTTCAAACTGGGCTTGCCGGTACACGACACTATCGCGCGGGTGATGTCATTGCTGGACAGCGAAGCCTTACAGCGTTGCTTTGCCAGTTGGATGCAGGCTTGTACAGAACTTACTGATGGTCAGGTAGTAGCGATTGACGGCAAAACGCTGCGCGGCTCCTACAACCGTGAAGACCGCTGCTCATCTATTCATATGGTTAGCGCGTTTGCCAGTGCCAATGGCGTGGTAATGGGCCAGGTTAAAACGGACGAGAAGAGCAACGAAATTACGGCGATACCTCAGCTACTTAACTTGCTGGAGCTTAAAGGATGTCTGGTCAGTTTGGATGCCATGGGATGCCAGAAAGAGATAGCGCAGCAGATAGTAGATAAAGAAGCTGACTACCTGCTGACGGTTAAAGGCAACCAAGGACAGCTGCACGATGCAGTAAAACAAGTGTTTGCGGGTAAGGCGCGCAAAGACAGTGCAGCGCAGTCATTGGAAAAGAACCGTGGGCGCTTGGAGTACCGAGAATTCCAGGTATGTGATGCCAGTGAATTACCGGAAAAACTCAAAGCTGCGTGGCCAGCGCTGACAACCCTTGGCATGGCAACGACTTACCGGGTGGAAAAGCACAAGCGTGCGGTGTTAGAGCAACGTTATTTTATTAGCTCAGCCGCGCTTAGTGCCGAGCGGCTAGCCAGCGCAGTTCGCGAGCATTGGAGTATCGAAAACCAGTTGCACTGGGTGCTGGATGTGAGTTTAGGTGAGGATGCGTGCCAGATATACCGTGGTAATGCAGCGACTAATCTTGCCACGATGCGACACTTTGGTTTGAATATGTTACGCGCTGAGAAGCGAAAAATGAGTATCAGAAGAAAGCAGCGTCAGGCATTGATGAATGAGGCTTATTTGGATGCGGTGCTTGAAGCCGGCATGAGTGTGGTTATTAAATGACCACTCGTAATCTCACCCTG
>NZ_JAKKSJ010000090.1:0-1235 GCF_025653365.1 Shewanella sp. SW32
AAAAAACCAGTTGCACTGGGTGCTGGATGTGAGTTTAGGTGAGGATGCGTGCCAGATATACCGTGGTAATGCAGCGACTAATCTTGCCACGATGCGACACTTTGGTTTGAATATGTTACGCGCTGAGAAGCGAAAAATGAGTATCAGAAGAAAGCAGCGTCAGGCATTGATGAATGAGGCTTATTTGGATGCGGTGCTTGAAGCCGGCATGAGTGTGGTTATTAAATGACCACTCGTAATCTCACCCTGGTCAAGCCCGTATTTAGATAGATACTCAGGATCAACGATAGAGAGTGCTTTATTGATAGTATTGTAAGTTTTTCCAGTACCTGGTGGCCCATATAAAATTTGATTCAATGCAACCATATTGCTACCCGCTTTAGTCTGTTGCTTAATATTATGTTCATCAGCCATATCGACGCCCCCAATTAAAGACAATAACTTTTGAATAGCTGCTGAATTTTCAACATTAAAGGCGTAACCATACTGAGAATTTCCTTCTAATTTAGGGAATCTACGAAAACTGGTATTTTTAGCTGGCTGCCAATCACTAGTAACACCTTTAATTGCATCGATTTTATCTTTCAAACCTATGACTCTTGGATGAAGAACTAATGGTTGCTTTGAAACGCTCTTACTTGGTGTACGTTTAACATAAACATACAAACCTTCACCTATACAGTGCTCATAAGCATAAGAAGGGTGTCTATGATCTTCATCCGAGTCTATTAACTTAACCAGTATTGTATGAATTTCTTCAGAATTTAACATACGAAAACCTTATAAAATTTTACTATCTAACCTTAGCCTGAAAGGTTTCAAAATTATTCAATGCATCAAACGCAGTAAACACATTCCAGCCATGACTTCTCAATACTTTCGCATTATCCATGTTAATTAACACAGCAACCTTGCGCCTAGGCCAACAAAGATCAATAGCAACCATACTGCTATTATTATTAATAACAATACCTAGCTCAGCGCCAGGTCAGGGCAAGATCACGAACATTTAACGCGCACTTTAACATAACTGATTGACCGCGATCTTCCGTTGTGATCAGATACTGGCTTTTACGCGGAGCCAGTTTATGAACATCGATATTTTTGCAGAGCACTTTTCAGAATTAGAAGACCCAAGGCAAGCATCTAAGGTCGTTTATCCCTTGTTTGACGTGGTGTTTTTAACGCTGTGTGCAGTTATCGCAGGCTGTGAGGGCTGGGAAGATATTGAAGAT